>NCJR01000358.1 GCA_002282555.1 Rhodobacterales bacterium 34-62-10 | reverse complement strand
GCTCATGTTCTCGAACCGGATCACCGTGCATGACAACCTCAGCCTTGCCGACCGCAGTCATGGCTTGATGCTGAACTATGCCAACAACGCCGACATCCGCGGCAATCTGGTGCGCGGCGGAGCCGAGAAATGCACCTTCATCTACAACGCCCACCGCAACCTGATCTATGATAACCGCTTTGAGGGCTGCGAGATCGGCATCCATTTCACTGCCGGATCGGAACGCAACGCGATCACTGGCAACGCCTTTATCGGCAACCGCACGCAGGTCAAATATGTCGGCACCAAACATGTCGAATGGAGCCATGACGGGCGCGGCAACCATTGGTCCGACCATCCGGCCTTTGATTTGGATGGCAACGGCATCGCGGACGCCGCCTTCCGCCCCAATGACCTGATGGATCACATCCTGTGGTCGCAGCCCGCCGCAAGCCTGCTGAACGGTGCGCCTGCCGTGCAACTGATCCGCTGGAGCCAGAAGCATTTCCCTGCCTCCTTGCCCGGTGGCGTGCTGGACAGCGCCCCCCTGATGCGACCCGTCACCGTGACGGTCCCCACCCATATCGCCGCGATGGAGGCCGAAGCCATGGCCGCCGCACGCAACAGAAAGACGACCGATGAACAGTTTGACCCTCTCGCAAGTCACTAAGACCTATGACGGCGTGACGGCGCTCGAAGCCGTGGGCTTCACCGTCGCGCCGGGTGAACGCGTGGCGCTCCTGGGCCATAACGGGGCCGGCAAATCGACGCTGATGAAAATCATCCTCGGGCTGATCCCGGCCACCTCGGGTCAGATCGAGGTTCTGGGCGCCGCCCCCGGCAGCCAACAGGCCCGCGACGGCACCGCCTATCTGCCTGAAAACGTGGCCTTCCATCCCGCGCTGACGGGTTTGGAGCAGATCCGCCTTTATCTGCGCCTGCGCGGCGACGATCCCGCCCACGCGATGGACCTGCTGGGCCGTGTCGGGCTGGGCCAAGCCGCTCGCCGCCGTATCGGCACCTATTCCAAGGGGATGCGGCAGCGCGTCGGTCTGGCGCAAGCCCTGATCGGTAACCCGCGCCTTCTGGTGCTGGACGAACCCACCAGCGGGCTGGACCCTGTCTCGCGGCGCGAATTCTATGCCATTCTCGACACGCTGGCCTCCGAAGGAGCGGCGATCCTTCTGTCCTCCCACGCCCTGACCGAGGTCGAGGCGCGCACCGACCGCATCGTCATCCTGTCGCAAGGCCGCCTCATGGCCAATGATACGCTGGCCGCCCTGCGCCGCCGCGCCGCCCTGCCGATCCGCTTGCAGATATCGGCCCGTCCCGGTGCGGCGGACCAGGTCGCCGCACAACTGGCAGGCGGGCGGCGCAACGGGGTGATGGTCGATCTGACCTGCGGCCATGACGATAAGCTGGCCCGTCTTGGCGATATCGCCGCACTTCAGGGCTTGATCGAGGATGTCGAGATCATCCCCCCCAGCCTTGAAGACCTCTACAGCCATTTCAGCCGGAGGGATGACGCATGACCGCCCTTGCCAGACCCGTATTCGCCCTTGGCGCCACCGAATTCCGCATCGCGCTGCGCAACCGCTGGGTCACGATCACCGTCGCCATGATGGCGCTGTTCGCGCTCGTCCTGTCGGCAGCGGGCAGCGCCCCTACGGGTGACGTGGGTGTCGATGCCCTGTCGGTGACCGTGGCCAGCCTCACCTCGCTGGGAGTCTACCTCGTGCCGCTCATGGCGCTTCTGATGTCCTTCGATGCCGTGGCCGGAGAGATCGAGCGGGGCACGTTGTCCCTCACTCTGACGTATCCTGTATCCCGAAGCACGATCCTGCTGGGCAAGTTCGCCGCCCATCTGGCCGTGCTGTCGATCGCCGTAGGCGCGGGCTACGGGCTGGCCGCCGTGGCTGCCCTTGTCGTGGACCCCGAGGCGGTGGCCGGTCTGCCCGCGCTCTGGCGGCTGTTCTGGTCCTCGGTCCTGCTGGGCGCGGTGTTCCTTGCCATCGGCTACGCGCTCTCGGCCGTGGCGCGGCGTCCCGGCGCGGCTGCGGGTCTGGCCATCGGGGTCTGGCTGGCGCTGGTCGTGCTCTACGATCTGGGCCTCTTGGCGGCGGTCGTGGCAGATGGGGGCGGGGCCTTCACCACCCACGCCCTGCCATGGCTGCTGCTCGCCAATCCCGCCGATGCTTTCCGCCTCTACAATCTCGCCGCCTCCGAGGCTACCTCCGCCGCCGCCGGACTTGGTGGCGCGGCGCAGACGATCCCGGCGGTCCACGCCCTGATCTCGATCCTGCTCTGGCCGCT
>NCJR01000357.1 GCA_002282555.1 Rhodobacterales bacterium 34-62-10 | reverse complement strand
AGGCGGCGCAGGAGGCGGCATCACAAGCGACCCGTTCTCGTTTTACTACGCCTTTTATCTCCCCAACCAACAGCTCCAGGCCATGCGCCCCACCCCGATTGCCAGCCAGCCCCTGACGTCCTAGACTGACACCCCCACACGAAAGGGCGCGCCCATGTCCCACATCTTCCCCCGCCATTCCCGCCAGACCCTGCCCACCGTCGCAGGCGGCAAAGGGTGCTACCTGATCGATTCGACCGGCAAGCAATACCTCGACGGCTCCGGCGGCGCCGCCGTCTCCTGCCTCGGCCATGGCGACCAGACCGTGATCGCCGCGATCAAGGACCAGTTGGACCGCGTCGCCTTCGCCCATACCGGCTTCTTCACCTCCGACCCCGCCGAAGCCCTCGCCGATCTGCTGGTCGCCCACGCCCCTCCCGGCATCGACCGCGTCTATCTGGTGTCCGGCGGGTCCGAGGCGACCGAGGCCGCGATCAAACTCGCCCGCCAATACTGGGTCGAAAAAGGCCAGCCCCAACGCGGCCGCCTCATCGCGCGGCAGCAAAGCTATCACGGCAACACCATCGGGGCCTTGTCCGCAGGCGGCAACGCATGGCGCCGCGCCCAGTTCGCCCCCCTGCTGCTGGATGTCAGCCACATCCCGCCCTGCTATGACTACCGCCTGCGCCATGACGGAGAGAGCCCTGAGGATTACGGCCTGCGCGCCGCCAATGAACTGGAAACCGAACTCCTCCGCGTCGGCCCCGACACCGTGATGGCGTTCATGGCCGAACCCGTGGTGGGCGCCACCGCAGGCGCCCTGACCCCGGCACCGGGTTACTTCAAACGCATCCGCGACATCTGCGACCACTACGGCATCCTCTTGATCCTGGACGAGGTGATGTGCGGCATGGGCCGTACCGGGCACCTGTTCGCCTGCGAGGAGGACGGCATCGCCCCCGACATCATCTGCATCGCCAAGGGTCTGGGCGCAGGCTACCAGCCCATCGGCGCGATGCTCTGCTCGGCGGAAATCTACGACACCATCGCCGCAGGCAGCGGATTTTTCCAGCACGGCCACACCTATATCGGCCACCCCACCGCAGCGGCGGCGGGTCTGGCGGTCGTCTCCGCGATCCTTGGCCGCGACCTGATCCCCCGCGTCCGCATGCAGGGCGACAAACTGGCCGAAAAACTGCAAGCCCGCTTCGGCCAACACCCCCATGTCGGCGATATCCGCGGGCGTGGCCTGTTCCGCGGCATCGAACTGGTGGCCGACCGCGACACCAAAGCCCCCTTCGCCCCCGCACGCGGCATTGCACCCAAGCTCAAGACCGCCGCTTTTGACGCGGGCCTGATCTGCTATCCGATGCAGGGCACCATCGACGGGCGCAGCGGCGATCATGTCCTGCTCGCGCCACCCTTCATCATCGAAGACGCGCAACTGGACGAATTGACCGACAAACTCGGCCTTGCGCTGGACCGCGTACTGACCGCATAACTGCAAAAAATTTCCGCTATAAATCAGCATCTTGAACCGCCACGGCAAGCCAAACGCCGTGGCGTCAGGACGTTCCTGCGTTGCAGTTCCGAAAAATACCGGTAAAGTTGTGATCAAAATATAATCAGCGGTTGTTCCAAAACCCACCGAGGCAAGCATCCAAGGGCAAGACGTCTCTCGACATCCGAGCTTTGAAAAAAGGGAGACCACCAATGAAAATGCTCAAAGCCGCGTCCCTGACTGCGGTCGTCGCGCTGAGTGCGCAGATGGCCAGCGCACAGGAACAATTCATCACCATCGGCACGGGCGGTCAGACAGGCGTCTATTACGTTGTCGGCCAGTCGATCTGCCGCCTGATCAACCGGGGCACAGCCGATCACAACCTGCGCTGCACCGCGCCCTCGACCGGCGGGTCCATCGCCAATATCAACGCGATCAAGGCCGGTGACATGGATATGGGCGTGGCCCAGTCCGACTGGCAGTTCCACGCCTATAACGGCTCCTCCGAATATGAGGGGAACAAGTTCGACAAGCTGCGCGCGGTGTTTTCCGTGCATGGCGAACCCTTCACCGTGCTGGCCCGCGCCGATGCGGGCATCACCGATTTCGCCGACCTCAAGGGCAAGCGCGTCAATGTCGGCAACCCCGGCTCGGGCCAGCGCGCCACGATGGATGTCGTTCTGAACGCGCTGGGCTGGTCGATCGACGATTTCGCACTCGCCTCGGAACTCCAGCCCTCCGAACAGGCCGCCGCCTTGGGCGACAACAAGGTCCTGGTCGACCTGACTGGTCCTGAAATCGACAAGCTGATCGCCGACAACCCCTATTACGCCAAGGCGATCATCCCCGGCGGCATGTATGCGGGCAATGACGAGGACACCACGACCTTCGGCGTCAAGGCCACTTTCGTGACCTCGGCCGATGTCTCGGACGATGTGGTCTACACGGTCGTTCAGGCGGTTTTCGACAATTTCGACCGCTTCAAAAGCCTGCACCCCGCCTTTGCGAACCTGACCGAGGAAGAGATGATCGCGAACGGCAACTCGGCCCCGCTGCATCCGGGCGCCGAGAAATACTACCGCGAGCGTGGCTGGATCGAGTAAGCGCCGCAACGCCCTGACCCCCGGACAGGCCCGCAGCATCACGCGGGCCTGTCTGCACCCTGCCCGAAAAGGGGGCAGGCAAGACGTCAAACCGCGACAGGGACATGACAAGATGAGCGACGATCCGAACCGCGCCACCCCCGCCACCTCCACCGCCACCGCTTCACAACCCGCATCGCAATCGCCCGCCGACGGGCTGTCACAGGACGAACTGGACGCGCTTGTCGCTGCCGCCGATACCGGCGGGCGCACGCCATCGGGTCCCGTGGGGCTTTTCATCATGCTGGTGGCGCTGGCATGGTCGCTGTTCCAGCTCTGGATCGCCTCGCCCTTGCCCTTCATGGTGGGTTTCGGCGTGTTCAACGATACCGAGGCACGGGCCTTCCATCTGGCTTTCGCGCTGTTTCTGGCCTTCGCCGCCTATCCCGCCGCCAAGGGCGCCACCCAGACCGGGCTGGCCATCGGCGTGCCCGTGGCCCTGTCCGCGCTCTTTATCTATGGCAGCCGCGAGGGGGACCCGATCTGGTGGATCCCGCTGGTGGGCGCCGCCATGGTCGTGGCCGTCCTTCTTGGCTCGCCGCGCAACCGCGTGCCTGTCTGGGAATGGGCGCTGGCGATCATCGGCGCCGCCGCCGCCCTCTATGTCTATGCGTTCTACGACGAGATCGGCCGCCGCGTCGGTGCGCCCATCACGCAGGATTTCGTGGTCTCGGTCATCGGTATCCTGATCCTGCTGGAAGCCACCCGCCGCGCGCTGGGCCCCGCCCTGATGATCGTGGCCAGCGTCTTTCTGATCTACACCTTCCTTGGCCCGATGATGCCCCAGATCATCGCGCATAAAGGCAATTCACTGGCCGAGGTGGTCAATCACCAATGGATCACCACCCAGGGCGTCTTTGGTATCGCGCTTGGTGTCTCCACCTCCTTCGTGTTCCTCTTCGTGCTGTTCGGCTCGCTGCTCGACAAGGCGGGGGCGGGCAATTACTTCATTCAGGTCGCCTTCAGCCTGATGGGTCACATGCGCGGCGGCCCGGCAAAGGCGGCGGTGGTATCTTCGGCCATGACCGGCCTCATCTCCGGCTCCTCCATCGCCAATGTGGTCACCACCGGCACCTTCACCATCCCCCTGATGAAACGCGTGGGCTTTTCCTCGGAAAAGGCGGGCGCGGTCGAGGTGGCCTCCTCCGTCAACGGCCAGATCATGCCCCCCGTCATGGGCGCGGCCGCCTTCCTCATGGTCGAATACGTGGGCATCCCTTATTTCGACGTGGTCAAACACGCCTTCCTGCCCGCCGTGATCAGCTATATCGCGCTGGTCTATATCGTGCATCTCGAGGCGGTGAAGGCCGGCATGGAAGGCCTGCCCCGCGCCTATACCCCCAAACCCATCGTGCAGCGGCTGATCGGGATCGCCTTCGCCATCGCGGTGATCTGCGCGCTCAGCTTTGCGGTCTATTACGGCATGGGCTGGATACGCCCCGCCTTTGGCGACGCCGCAGGCTGGGTCGTCTTTGCCCTGCTGATCGTGGTCTATATAGCCCT
>NCJR01000356.1 GCA_002282555.1 Rhodobacterales bacterium 34-62-10 | reverse complement strand
TATCGAGGAATTCGAAGTCGCCGCCCGTGACACGAAACTGGGGCCGGAAGAGATCACCCGCGACATTCCCAACGTCGGCGAGGAAGCCCTGCGCAACCTTGACGAAGCGGGGATCGTCTATATCGGGGCCGATGTGGAGCCGGGCGATATTCTGGTGGGCAAGATCACGCCCAAGGGCGAAAGCCCGATGACGCCGGAAGAAAAGCTGCTGCGCGCCATCTTTGGCGAGAAGGCATCGGATGTGCGCGACACCTCGCTGCGGGTGAAGCCCGGCGATTTCGGCACGGTCGTGGAAGTGCGCGTGTTCAACCGCCATGGTGTGGAGAAGGACGAGCGCGCGCTTCAGATCGAGCGTGAGGAAGTCGAACGTCTGGCGCGTGACCGCGACGACGAGTTGGCGATCCTGGACCGCAACATCTATGCCCGTCTGAAGGACATGATTCTGGGCAAGGTGGCGGTCAAAGGGCCGAAGGGCGTCAAGCCGAATGTTGTCATTGACGAGGATCTGCTGGGTCAGTTGAGCCGCGGTCAGTGGTGGCAGCTGGCGCTGGAGAACGAGGCCGACGCACAGATCATGGAGGCGCTGAACGCACAATACGAAGTGCAGAAGCGGACCCTTGATGCGCGGTTCGAGGACAAGGTCGAGAAGGTCCGTCGTGGCGACGATCTGCCCCCGGGTGTCATGAAGATGGTCAAGGTGTTCATCGCGGTGAAGCGCAAGCTGCAACCCGGTGACAAGATGGCCGGTCGTCACGGCAACAAGGGTGTGGTGTCCAAGGTCATCCCGATGGAGGACATGCCCTTCCTTGCGGATGGCACGCCGGTTGACATCTGCCTTAACCCGTTGGGCGTGCCGTCGCGCATGAACGTCGGTCAGATCCTGGAAACCCATATGGGCTGGGCGTCGCGGACGCTGGGCTTGCGGGTGGATGACGCGCTGCAAGAGTATCGCCGGTCGGGAGACCTGACCCCGGTGCGCGATGCGATGCGTCAGGCCTATGGTGACGACGTTTACGCCGAAGGCATCGAAGGCATGGACGAGGATCATCTGATCGAAGCGGCCGGCAACATCACCAAAGGTGTGCCGATTGCGACGCCGGTCTTCGACGGTGCCAAGGAAGCCGATGTCAATGACGCGCTCAAGCGTGCGGGCTTTGACACCTCGGGCCAGTCGGTCCTGTTCGACGGTCGTACCGGCGAGCAGTTCATCCGTCCGGTCACCGTGGGTGTGAAATACCTGCTCAAGCTGCATCACCTTGTGGACGAGAAAATCCACGCGCGTTCGACCGGGCCGTACAGCCTTGTCACGCAGCAGCCGCTGGGTGGTAAAGCGCAGTTCGGTGGTCAGCGTCTGGGTGAGATGGAGGTCTGGGCTTTGGAAGCTTATGGCGCCGCCTATACCCTGCAGGAAATGCTGACGGTGAAGTCGGACGATGTGGCAGGCCGGACCAAGGTGTACGAGTCGATCGTCAAGGGCGAGGACAATTTCGAGGCCGGTGTGCCCGAGTCGTTCAACGTTCTGGTGAAAGAAGTGCGCGGCCTTGGCCTGAACATGGAACTCCTGGATGCCGAGGACGAGTGAATAGGGCGGCGCGCGGGATGACCCGCGCGCCCCTGTCTTCCTTTTGCCTCTGCCCCAAATCAAGGATTTGAAAATGAACCAGGAAATCACGAACAACCCGTTCAATCCGGTTGCCCCGATCAAGACCTTTGACGAGATCAAGGTATCGCTGGCATCGCCCGAGCGGATCCTGTCTTGGTCCTATGGTGAGATCAAGAAGCCCGAAACCATCAACTACCGCACGTTCAAGCCCGAGCGTGACGGTCTGTTCTGCGCGCGTATCTTTGGCCCGATCAAGGATTACGAATGCCTGTGCGGTAAGTACAAGCGCATGAAATATCGCGGCGTCGTCTGCGAGAAATGCGGTGTGGAAGTCACGCTGCAGAAGGTGCGCCGCGAGCGGATGGGTCATATCGAACTGGCCTCGCCGGTGGCGCATATCTGGTTTTTGAAGTCGCTGCCCAGCCGGATCGGTCTGATGCTGGACATGACCCTGCGCGATCTGGAGCGGGTTCTGTACTTTGAGAACTATGTGGTGATCGAACCCGGTCTGACCGATCTGACCTATGGTCAGATGCTGACCGAAGAAGAGTTCATGGATGCGCAGGACCAGTATGGTGCTGACGCGTTCACCGCGAATATCGGTGCCGAAGCGATCCGCGAAATGCTGGCCGCGATTGATCTGGAGCAGGAAGCAGAGACGCTGCGCGCCGAGCTGAAGGAAGCCACTGGCGAG
>NCJR01000057.1 GCA_002282555.1 Rhodobacterales bacterium 34-62-10 | reverse complement strand
AGCGCATCAGCACCTCCGCCGCGCGCTTCATCCCCGACACCTCGCCCTGCCCGGACAGCAGCGCCCGGCACAGCGCGGGCAGCGGCTTGCCACTGGCCGTCACATCGCCTGCCCGCCTGCGCTCGAACAGGGTCGTCAGCAGATCACCCAGCGCCCAACCGCCCAGATCCCAGCCCCGTGCCATCAGACCATCCCCCTCAACGTCCGGCGGCTCACATGCCGATCAGCCATCCGCGCCGCAATCGCGGCCTCAGCCCCAGTATATCGCTGCCGTATCTCGCTGCCGTATCTCGCTGCCGTATCTCGCTGCCGTATCTCGCTGCCGTATCTCGCTGCGGACCCGTCCCCGCGATCCCTGCCATTCTGAAAGGCGCTGCATCCAATGTCAAACTTTTTGTATACAAGAATACCATTGCCGAAAATCACGCCGCCGGATAATCTGCCCGCATGACACCCCGCATGGCCGACAATGTGCGTGAAGCACTGGAACAGATGATCGTCACCGGCGAATATGCCGATGGCGAACGGCTGGACGAAATCCGGCTGGCCGAACGCTTCCACGTCTCCCGCACGCCGTTGCGTGAGGCGTTCCAGATGCTCGCCGCCTCGGGTCTAGTGGAACTGCTGCCGCGTCGCGGTGCCTTTGTGCGCCACCCCGCCTTCCCCGAGATGATCGAGATGTTCGAAGTGATGGCCGAGCTTGAGGCCGTCTGCGGCCGCCTCGCCGCCCGCCGCGTCACGCCCGAGGTGCTGGAACAGGTCCGCGCCACCGTGATCGCCTGCGAAGCCGCCGCCCATGCGGGCGACAGCGACGGCTATTACCGCGAGAATGAACATTTCCATCACCTGATCTACACCGCCTCCGGCAATGACTTTCTGGCAGCCGAGGCGCGGCGATTGCACAAGCGCCTGCAACCCTTCCGCCGGATGCAATTGCGCGTGCGCGGCCGGATGATCCAGTCGCTGGCCGAACACCGCCAGATCCTCACCGCGCTCGAAACCGGCGACAGCCCTACCGCCGAGGCAACCCTGCGCGATCACGTCGCGGTGCAGGGGGCAAGGTTCAATGACCTGATGGCCAGCTACAAACAATCCAACCTGCGCGCCAACCCGCCCCCGGTGGCACTGCGCGGCTGATCCGGGGCTGATCCGGGCCTGATCAGTGGCGCTCTCCCTTGGCGGTCCAAAGGTGAAAGACCGGGGAACACAGGTTAAGATTGTCTGAACGCCGAGCCGCAAGCCATTGAAATCATTGCACCCGAAAAATGTCCCACGGTGGGACATTCGCGCGGGTGGCCAGGATTGTTTGCCCTCAAACATGAAATGGACCCTACCGCCCTTTCATGAAAGACTGCGGCGCACAGGATCACGACAGGGGCGCCACCCGGCCCGCCCCACAGGAAAGACAACGGATGCATTTCGACAGCGACGACAGCCTCACCTACCGCCTCGAAGACCAGATCGGCTTCAAGCTGCGGCTGGCCAACCAGAAACACCTCGAAGTGTTCGCCCGCATGATGCCAGACGTCACCCCCACCCAATTCGCAGTGCTGGCCAAGCTGCTGGAGGAGGACACGATCTCGCAGAACCAGCTGGGCCGTCTGGTCGGCATGGACGCCGCCACCACCAAGGGCGTGGTCGACCGTCTGCGCACCAAGGGCTTCGTGCGCCGCATCAAAAGCACCAGCGACATGCGGCGCCTTGAAATCTCGCTCACCACCGAAGGCCGCGCCTTCGCTGAACAGGCCGTGCAGACCGCCGCCGAGATATCAGCCGCCACCGCCCAGAACCTGACGCGCCGCGAACTGGAACGCCTGCTCGAACTGCTCGACAAACTCTGAAGGCGCAGGTTCCCCCGCGCCCCCGTTCATCGTTCTTCAAATACTCACGATCCGACGCTCGCCGCAAACTCAGCGCAGCCCGTCCTTCCCTTCCGCCTCCGCATGCGTCAGCCCGCCCACACGCGGCAGCGGACGACCGCTATCGGTGACAGCCACCGCCACCATGATCTCGCCCGCCCGCGGCGCATCGTTCAGCCGCACTTCGATGCCGTCGAAATGGCTGCGCACATAGGCCGCGTCCTTGTGGCCCAAGGGCACGTCCAGCACCTGCCCCGGCCCGCCCATCTTCTTGGAGGATGGCACCAGCGCCGCCCCCTTCTCGACCGCCGCCCGCAAGGGCGCTCCCAGTTTGGGATGCAGGATCGCGGCGGCATGTTCCAGCTCGCCCCCCTCACCCACCATCGCTGCCTTGCCATAGCTTTGCGCCTGCCCGGGTTCGATCCCCAGCGCCGCCACGCAGCGCGCCCCCAGCAGCCCGCCCAGTTCCGCGCCGATCTCGATCAGGTCGGACAGGTCCTCGGCATAGCGGCCCGCGAAAGGGTTCGCGATCACCGCCACGGCCACGGCCTTGCGGGTGGCGGGTTTTATGGGGCGCCCCATCTCGGCATGGGTTTCTTCGACCCAGACGGCCAGCTTGCGGATCTCGGCGCTCATCTCAGCCCGTCCTTTCCGGTGATCTGATCCGCCGCCAACCCGCCCGCACGGTGATGCACGCGCGGACCCGTGGTCATGACCAGCATCAGCGCCATCTCATCGGCGCGCGGCGCATCGTTCAGGCCCAGTTCCATCGCATCGAAATGGCTGCGCACGTAGGAAGCGTTGATATGCGTGATCGGCACATCCAGCCGCGTGCCAACGCCGCCCACCTTTTTGGTGGACGGCACGATCGCCATGGCATCGCCCAACACCTCGCGCATCGCATAGCCACCCGGCGCATGCCACAGCGCGCCATGCTCCACCTCACCCGCAGCCCCCACGATGGCGCCTTTGCCATAGCCTTCGACCACGGACGGGTCACCGCCCAAGAGGTCAACCAGACGATTGGCCATGGTCAGGCCAAGGGGTTTGAGGTCCTCCATGAAGGGCTGGATATCGGCCACATAGCGGCCCGCAAATGGGTTGCGGATCACCGCGATCACGGCGGCGCGGCGCAGGGGAGTGGTGGCGCGGGGGCCGCCTTCGTGGAAGACTTCCTCGACCACAGTGGCGAATTTGCGTATCTCGACCTCAGGCATGCTGCAGGCTCCTTTCCGGTTGGGCCGTGGCCCTGTCTGTGATGTGTCCGACCGTGACGCCATGACCTTGCAGGACAAGGGCGGCGGCGGCAATGGTGCCTGCCTCTATCAGCCGTTGCGCGCGTGTCTGGCCTTGGGTCAGTGCGGTTTGGATGTCGTCTGTAGAGAGTGGCCCGACATGGGTGACGACAAGCCGCTGCCCCAGATCGCTGTCGGGCTGGATGTCCTGTGCGGGGCGGCGGGTGATGGCGGGGTGGCCCGGCAGATCAACCGAATTCGCGATCAGCGTGGCGGCGGCGTCGGCGGTGGCGGCATTGCTGGCGAGAACGGTGACCGAGGTGGCGATGCCCAAGGACAGGCTGCGCCCGCCCTGCCCCGAGGTGGCGATACCGCCGATGCCTTGGCCTGCATGGATCGCGATCTGACCAGCCAGTTGCCCATCAAGCCCGGCGATGGCGGCGCGGTAGACCTGAGCGGGGGTCAGATGCAGCGCGATATCGCCGCCATTGTTGACATAGGCGCGCGTGAGGGGGGTGGCGGCCAGCATCGCGGCCAGAACTTCGTCCGCGACGGACCCGGCGACGGCGGCCATGGGGGTGATGAAATCGCCCTGCGCGACGGACGCGCAGGCGCGGTGCATGCGGCGGGCAATGTCCCCTGATGGGACATTCCCCAAGGGCTTGCGCAACATGGATAATTCCGGGACGATCTCTTCAAGGATTGTCCGGAAACGGTCGCGGGCGGCGCGATAAGCTGTGCGGTAGGCTGTGCGGGTCGCCTCCTCGCTGTGCTCCTCGGCCATGATCACCAGATCAATCGGGCCGTGATGCAGGTGCAGGCGGCCATCCGGCAAAAGGGCGGCTTGCGGCCCCATCAGCGTCGCCCTTTGCGGTCAGGTCGCCAGCGGTAGTTCTGCGGATCATGCGGATCAGGCTGGCTGATATTGGGCAGCACCTTGCGGATGGCGGGGGTCAGCACATCCTCGACCGGTTTGACGTGGTCCACGTGACCACCAAGCGCCGCGTAGTCGGACAGGCGCAGGGTGAATTCGATCGGCGCGACCAGCGCTGGCGTGGGCACATAGCCGAAGGAATTGGTGGGCATGTCCATCACATCGGCCATGACGGTGATACCGCCACCGGGCCAGACATAGGCCTCGGCCCCGCCGCAGGAGACGTAGGTGAGCGCGTCCTTGACCGAGCGGGTCAGGCGCACGGGGTTTTCCGTGACGCCTGCGCGCAGCGATCCGCCTGCGCCACCCATGAACAGCACGGAGCACAGCGAGGGTTCGCAGTTCTCCGCGATACGTTCGGCGGTGGCGAGCAATGCGGGCGTGATCTGGGCCGGTTGCGGGATAAGCGCATCATCGAGGATGTAATAGGCCCATTGTTCCCCGGTGGTCGAGATCATCAGCAGGCGCAGGCCCGGCCATGCCAGTTTCGGATCGGCAGGTTTGAGGATCGTCAGCGGGTCTTCGACATTGGTGCCGCCCCAGCCGGTGCCCGGTTCAGCGACCTGGAAATAGCGCCCCGGCGTGGATTTGCGCCCCTTTATCTTGATCCCCGAGGGGCGCATGTCGAGGCCCTTTCCGGCCTCATGTTCCGTCAGGACGCCGGTAATATGGTCATCGACAACCACGACCTCATCGACATGGTCCTGCCATTGCTTGGCGAACATCCCGATCGTGGCCGAGCCACAGCCCACACGCATCAGTTTTTCGGGCTGACCGTTGATGATGGGGGCATGACCCGCCTGCACGATCAGGGTGACGCCATCGTCGATCTGCATTTCTACGGCTTCGCGGTTGCACAGGCGCATCAGCGCGTCGCAGGTGACGCGGCCTTCTTTCTTGGACCCGCCCGTCAGGTGTTCGACCCCGCCCAAGGACAGCATCTTTGAGCCATATTCAGCGGTCATCACATGGCCGATGGGTTCGCCGTCCACGCGGACAATCGCGCGCTCGTGCCCGATATGGCGGTCGGTGTCGATCTTCACCTTGACCCCGCAATAGGAGAAGATGCCTTCGGTCACGACGGTGACCATATCGACGCCGTCCACCTGCTGGCTGACGATGAAAGGCGCGGGCTTGTAATCGGGATATGTGGTGCCCGCGCCCACGGCGGTGACAAAGGTCCGGTTGCCCTGAATGACATCGCCATCCCAATCCTGCGCGTTTTCCCCCTGATCAAGGAAGGCGACAGCCTGCGCGCCGCCCTGGATCACGGTCAGCGGATCAAGCCGGACGAGCGCGCCGCCGTGGTTGGCATAGCGGTCGCAGGCACCCGTGTTGCCATCGGCGATGTAGCACATGACGGGGCAGGCATCGCAGCGGATTTTCTCGGTGGTCAGGGGGGCGTTGTCGTCAGGCATGTCCAGCCTCCTTCAGGGCGGCGCGGACCCGCGCGGGGGTGGCGGGAACCTGGGTGATCCGGGCACCCGTGGCGTTGTGGATGGCGTTCAGGATCGCGGGGGCGGTGGGGATCAACACGTGTTCGCCCAAGCCCTTGGCACCATAGGGGCCATGGGCATCGGGCACTTCGATGATCAGCGTGTCGATGGGGGGCACGTCGCCGATGGTGGGGATCAGGTAGTCATGCAGATTTTCGGTCCGGTGGGGGATATATTCCTCCATCAGGGCCATGCCCATGCCTTGGGCGATGCCGCCCTGCACCTGACCCTCGACCAGCAGCGGGTTGATGGCCTGGCCCACGTCATGGGCCGCGGTGAAATGCAGCGGACGGACGCGGCCCAAGGCAAGGTCCACGTCGACCACCACCAGATGCGCGGCATAGCCATATTGGGCGTAGGGCGCGCCTTGGCCGTTTTTATCCAGCGGTTTGGTGGGGGGATCGTAGCTTTCGTTGACTTCCAGCACATAGCCTGCGGGGTTGGGATCAAGGCGGGTCAGATCAAGGGTGAAATGCTGGGTCCCATCGGTGACGGAGACTTGGCCATCATCGAGTGTGATCACGGCGTCGGGGGCGGCGTTGACATGCGACAGGATCGCACGGCGCAGCGCCTCACCTGCGAGCCTTGCGGCATTGCCCGACACGAAGGTCTGGCGGCTGGCCGAGGTTTTGCCCGCGTCGGGGGTGATATCCGTGTCGGGGCCGAGCAAGCTGAGGCGGTGGACCGGCACGCCAAGGGCGCGGGCGAAGATCTGGGGGATCACGGTATTGGCGCCTTGGCCGATATCCATCGCGCCTTGGTGCAGGACCACGGTGCCATCGGCCCGCAGCCCGGCGCGGATGGTGGATGGGTTGGGCATCGAGGTATTGCCGCAGCCATACCAGCCCGCCGCCAGACCGACGCCGCGTTTATGGGCAGTGTTGGTGGCGTTGAAGGCGGCGCAATCTTGTTTCGCGGCGTCCCAAGCAGGGCGCAGCGCCTCAAGGCATTGTTTGACGCCGACGCCAATGTCGAAGGTTTGACCGCAGACGGTGGGGATGCCGTTGTCCAGCGCGTTGAGGATCCGGAAATCGAGCGCATCCATGCCCAGTTTGGCGGCCAGTTCGTCAAACAGGCTTTCCTGTGTGATGGCCGATTGCGGCACGCCGAAGCCACGGAACGCGCCCGCGGGCACGCAATGGGTGTTCACCGCGCGCGAGGTGGCGCGGTAATCTGGCACATGGTAGGGGCCGGAGGCGTGGACAGGCACGCGGTTTGCCACGGTCGGGCCCCATGAGGCATAGGCGCCGGTGTTGAAATCGCCATCGAAGGTCATGCCTGAGATGCGACCGTCCGCCGTGGCGCCGATCCGCATGGTGATCTGTGCGGGGTGGCGTTTGGTGGTGGATTGCATGGACTCGGTCCGCTCATAGGTGATGCGGACAGGACGGCCTGTTTTCATCGCGGCCAGCGCCAGAAACGGCTGGATCGAAACATCGAGTTTCGAGCCAAAGCCCCCGCCCACGGCGGTCGGGATGATGCGGATAGTCTCGCGCGGCATGGCAAGGATTTGCATCAGCGCGTCTTGGTCCATCACAGGCGCTTGGGTGCAGGCATGGACGGTAACGCGGGTGCCGTCATAGGTGGCGAAACCGGCCTCAGGCTCGATATAGGCGTGTTCCACGAAGGCGGTGGTGAAGCGCCCCTCGACCGTCACATCGGCGCGCGACAGGGCGCTGTCGGGATCGCCACAGGCGACATGACCGCGACACATGATGTTTTGCGCGCGACCGGGATGGAGTTGCGCTGCGTCATCGGCAAGGGCGCTGGTGCAGTCCATGGCGGCGGGGCGCGGGTCCCATGTGACGGGGAAGGCATCGAGGTCCAGCTGTGCCATGATCGCGGCGTCACCCACCACGGCGGCAATCGCCTCGCCCCGGAAGCGGATGTGATCCACGGCAAAGACGGGCTGGTCGATGAAACCGGGGATCACGCCGAACGCGTTGAGGCCGGGAACATCGGCGGCGGTCAGGATGGAGTGGATGCCGGGATGCGCGGCGCGGTAGGCGTCCAGATCGCCAAGGGTGAACCCCGCATGGGCATGGGGCGACCGGATCACCCGGACGACCAGCGCATCGGCGGGGGCGACATCATCGCCGAAGGCTTCCGTCCCGGTGACCTTTGGCAGACCGTCAAGGCGGCGGATCGTGGTGCCGACATCGCCCGAACCCTCGGATGGTTGTGCGGCCCCGGCGCCCACCACCGCGTCGATGATCTTGCGGTAGCCGGTGCAACGGCACAGCACGCCGCCCAGCGCATCCTGCACCTGCGCGGCATCGGGCGCGGCCACGTCGCGCAGCAAGGCCACGGCTGAGACCATCATGCCCGGCGTGCAGATCCCGCATTGCGCGGCCTGATGCGCCTGAAAGCTGTCCATCAGCCGTGTGGCATGGGGGTCGGCCTTGACCAGCCCGGCCAATGTCTCGACCTTGCGCCCCGCCGCCTGTTGCACGGGCATGAGGCAGGCACAGACGGGCGCCCCATCGACCAGCACGGTGCAGGCCCCGCAATCGCCTGCGTTGCAGCCGATCTTGACGTCTTTTGCACCCAGGCGTTCGCGCAGGGCGTGGGAGAGGCGTTCGCCCGGAGTTCCCTCGACCTCGACCACATGGCCATTCAGATGGAAGGCGGTAATGTGCTGTGCGCTGTGCTTATCCATGGCTCGTGTCTTTCAATGTCAGGGCCAGTGCGCGGGCGCAGAGGGTGGCGGCGGCCTCCATCCGGTATGCGGCACTGCCACGCACATCAGCGATGGGAGACAGCGGCGCCAGATGCGCAGGCGTGATGAGGGTGGCGCCTGCGGCCAGCACATCAGCGGCGCTGCGGCCAATCAGGTCGGCTTCCAGCGCGGGCAGGCGTTGGGCGGTTGCGGAACAGGAGCCGACGGCAAGGGCGGCCTGGCTGATGCAGCCCTGCTCTAGCGTGACAACGGCGGCCACCATCGCGATGGAGATGACAAGATACTGACGCGCCCCCAGCTTGAGAAAGGCCCCCTGCGCGGTTGCGGGCAGGTCGGGGATCAACAGGGCGGTCAGCACCTCGCCCGGCATGCGGGCGGTCTGACGCGGGCCTTTCAGAAACGTCGACAGCGGCATCCGCCGCGTGCCATAGGCTGATGCCAGTTCGACCACCGCCCCGAGTGTCAGCAGTGGCGGCACGCCATCGGCGGCGGGGGATGCGTTGCACAGATTGCCCGCGAGGGTGCCCGCGTTCTGGATCTGGACCGATCCCACCTCACGCGCGGCGGATTTGAGCCCGTCAAAGGCGGGCGGCAGATCGGCGCGGATCACATCGGTCCAGGTGGTGGCCCCGCCGATGCGCCAGCCGTTATCATCACGGGTGATGCCGCGCAATCCGGGCACGCGGGTGATGTCGATCAGATCACCGGTCAGCGGCCTTGTGCCCATGGCGGGGAACCAGTCGGTCCCGCCGGCGATGACGGCGGCGTTCCCCTTGTTCAGCGCGTCCAGCGCCTCGGACAATGATGCGGCAACAAGATATCCCATCGCAGCTTCCCCGTTGTGACCCGCGTCATGTCGCGGGGTCTGATTTTTGTTTGCACACGAATAAGAAATCGGCACCTGCCCGGCTGTCAAATCAATTGTGGCGCCTAGCCGACAAAAGCGCGCTCCACGACGAAGGTCGCGGGTTTGTTGTTCGCGCCCTCTTCCAGCCCGAAGCCTTCGAGTGCGGCCTTGGTGTCGCGCAGCATCTCCATCGAGCCGCAGATCATGCCACGATCGGTGGCGGGGTTGATCGGCGGCAGGCCCAGATCGGTGAACATGCGGCCAGAGGCCATCAGATCGGTCTGCCGCCCCATCAGCGCGGAAGGTTCGCGGGTGGTGGTGGCGTAATGGATCAGCCCGCCTGCCATGTCGCCCACCAGCGGATCGGTGCGCAGGTCGCGGACCAGATCGGCGCCATAGGTCAGTTCCGCCACATCGCGGCAGGTGTGGCACAGGATGACCTGCTCGAACTTGTCATAGGTTTCGGGGTCGCGGATCAGGCTGGCGAAGGGCGCGATCCCGGTGCCAG
>NCJR01000355.1 GCA_002282555.1 Rhodobacterales bacterium 34-62-10 | reverse complement strand
GAAGGCTGCGCGACGGAGCCGGGCATCGTGATGGCGGACATTGATCTGGCGGAGGTCGCCAAGGCGCGCGGGCGGATTCCGGCGCTGGCGAATGAGCAGGTGTTCAGCCTGAAGACGTTCGGGGTTTAACGCCCCAGCCGACGGCGGAACTCATCATAGCCGAAGTCGGAGACCTGCTCGATCCGCCCGTCTTCCCAGCGGATGGCGAGGTTGGCCAGCGGTGTTCCGTTGAAGGTGTTCGTCTTGACGAAGCTGTAATGCATCTGGTCGGTGAATACGATTTGATCTCCCGGCTCCAGCGGCTTGTCAAAGGAATAATCCCCGATGACGTCGCCGGTCATGCAGGTCTTCCCGCCAAAACGATACGTGTACGGCTTTTCCCCTGGCAGCCCCGCGCCGATCACGTCGGGGCGGTAAGGCACCTCCAAAACGTCCGGCATGTGGGTCGAGGCTGAGGCGTCGAGAATGGCGAGGTCCATCTCGTTCCAGTGCAGCGCCAGAACGGTCGAGTGCAACTCGCCGGTATTCACCACGAGGCCCGCGCCCGGCTCCAGGATCACCTCGATGCCAAACCGTGCCTTGAACTTCTTGATCGCCGCGATCAGCGCGTCGACATCATAGCCCGGCTTGTTGAGGAAATGCCCGCCGCCAAAGTTCACGGCTTTTACCTGTTCAAGGTAGGGCGTAAACTTTTCCGACACGGCTTCGATCAGGCCAACCGAGCCTTCGTGAAGGCTCTCGCACAGCGCATGCACATGGAAGATATCCACGCCGCTCCAATTCACTTGCGCGAGCTTTGACGGCACTTCGCCAAAGCGGCTCGTGGGGGCGGTGGGATTGTAAAGATCCCCGCCCAGCGTCGCATTGGAGTAGCCGGGGTTCACCCGCAGGCCGACATGGGCGCCTGCGTCGCGCGCAATGTCGCCAAAGCGGCCAAGCTGCTCGGCCGAATTGAAATAGATGTGCTGCGCCACCTTCGTCAGACGGCGGACTTCGTCTTCTGTGTAAGCGGGCGAATAGACGTGGACTTCCTTGCCGAACTCCTCGGCCCCCATGATCGCCTCATGCTCGCCGCTGGCGGTCGTGCCGTCGAGATACTCCTTCATCAAAGGGAAGGCTGCGGGCATCGCAAACGACTTCGTCGCGAGCAGGATCTTGCAACCGGCCTCTTCGCGCACACGCTTCGCCGTCTCCAGATTCTTCCGAAGGCGGGCGGCATCAAGAACGAAGCAGGGGGTTTGAATGCTCATCTCGTCTTTTTCTCGTAATTTTCCCAGCGCACCTTCAGAACACCTATCCAGTCAGTTCCTGTCAGGTCTAGGATTTCGGCAATTGGCCAGCCTGGCGCGGTTTCAATAGCGTGGACTAGAGTGAAGTATGTAGATCGGTCCTCGAAGTCACGGAACAAGCTTGCTAGCGCAATCGCTTCATCATCCGTGACGGGAGCGACAAGATCATCAAGGGCCGCTACCCACTTCAACCACCAGATTTCATCGTCTGCTATCTCAGATCTGACAGGACCCAGTTCCAGCAGACGATGAATGGCTGGCTGCATCAGGTCACGACCTCAAACAGCTCATCCTGATCGCCCGGCTTGATGTCGATGATCGTCGTCGGCAGGCCGCGTTTCGCCACGTCCTCAAGGAACGGGGCCGACGGGAACTCCTCGACGTTGAACACGCCTGCGCCTTTCCAGATGCCCTTGAAGAACATCGCTGCGCCGGAAACCGGCGGCACGCCGGTCGTGTAGCTCACCGCCTGCGCGCCGACTTCCTTGTTGGTTTCGGCATGGTCGCAGACATTGTACAGCATCTTGGCGATCTTCTCGCCATCCTTCTTGCCACGGATGATCACGCCGATGCTCGTCTTGCCCGAATAGCCTTCGGCAAGGGAGGAGGGCGGAGGCAGCAGGTCGCGCAGGAACTCCATCGGGATGATGTCCATGCCCTTGTGCTTGATCGGCTCCAGGCTGATCAGTCCGATGGATTTGAACACTTCAAGGTGTTTGATGTAGGCGTCGCCAAAGGTCATCCAGAAGCGGATCTGTTTCAGGCCGCGGATGTTTTTCACGAGGCTTTCTTCTTCCTCATGATAGATGAGGTAAGAGGCGCGCGGGCCGACTTCGGGATAGTCCACCATCGTCTTGATGCTGAGGGCCGGGATTTCGATCCACTCGCCATTCTTCCAGTATTTGCCGTCCTGCGTCACTTCACGCAGGTTGATCTCCGGGTTGAAGTTGGTGGCAAAGGTCTTGCCATGGTCGCCGGCATTGCAGTCCACGATGTCGATATATTCGATCTCGTCGAAT
>NCJR01000354.1 GCA_002282555.1 Rhodobacterales bacterium 34-62-10 | reverse complement strand
CGGATGATCAGCTTCATGTTCCGGCCCATCACCAGCGTCTCGCCATTCGAATTCTCGATGGTCGAGGCGTTTTCATAGGTCACGGTCCCGGCCTGGCTGGCCTCAAGGAAGGACTGCTGGCCACCCTGCGCCACGCCGCCGATGTGGAAGGTCCGCATCGTCAGCTGTGTGCCGGGCTCACCGATCGACTGCGCCGCGATGATGCCGACAGCTTCGCCGACGTTCACCATCGTGCCGCGCGCCAGATCGCGACCATAGCAGGTGGCGCAAACGCCATCCTCGGCCTCGCAGGTCAGCGGGCTGCGGATACGCGCGCTCTGCAGGCTCGACACCTCGATCAGGTCCGCCATCCGCTCGTCGATCAGGGCACCCTTGGGCACCATGACTTCGCCGGTGGCGGGGTTCACCAGATCCTCGGTGGCGACACGGCCCAGCACGCGCTCAGCCAAGGATGACACGACCTCACCGTCGTTCACGGCAGCTTCCGCCGTGATCGCGCGGTCGGTGCCGCAATCCTTCTGACGCACGATGCAATCCTGCGCCACGTCCACCAGACGACGAGTCAGGTAACCCGAGTTCGCCGTTTTCAAAGCGGTGTCCGACAGTCCTTTCCGCGCGCCGTGAGTCGAGTTGAAGTATTCAAGAACGGTCAGACCTTCCTTGAAGTTCGAGATGATCGGCGTCTCGATGATGTCGCCGTTCGGCTTGGCCATCAGGCCACGCATCCCGCCCAGCTGCTTCATCTGGGTAACCGAACCACGCGCACCGGAGTGGGCCATCATATAGACCGAGTTCGGCTCCATCTCGGACCCGTCCACGTCACGCTTGTTGGCCGAGATGGTGTTCATCATGGCCTCGGTGACCTTGTCGTTACACTTCGACCAGGCATCCACGACCTTGTTGTACTTCTCACCCTGGGTGATCAGACCGTCCATGTACTGCTGTTCGAAATCCTTGACCTGGTCACGGGTCTCGTCAACGATCGTCCACTTGTTGTCCGGCACCACCATGTCGTCCTTGCCGAAGGAAATCCCGGCCTTGAACGCTTCACGGAAGCCCATGGTCATGATCTGGTCGCAGAAGATGACCGACTCTTTCTGACCGCAATAACGGTAGACGGTGTCGATGACCTGCTGCACTTCCTTCTTCCGCAGAAGACGGTTGACCAGTTCGAACGGCGCCTTGGCGTTCATCGGCAAAAGCGCACCCAGTCGCACACGGCCCGGAGTGGTCTCGAACCGCTTGACGATCTCGTTGCCTTCTTCGTCGATCTGGGCGACGCGGGCGGTGATCTTGGCATGCAGGTGCACAGCGCCGCTGTCCAGCGCGTGCTGAACTTCGTCGATGGACGAGAACGCCATCCCCTCGCCCTTCATGCCTTCGCGCATGATGGTCGTGTAATAAAGACCCAAGATCATATCCTGCGACGGCACGATGATCGGCGCGCCGTTGGCGGGCGACAGCACGTTGTTCGTGGACATCATCAGAACGCGGGCTTCCAACTGCGCCTCAAGGCTCAGCGGAACGTGCACGGCCATCTGGTCACCGTCGAAGTCGGCGTTGAACGCCGAACAGACCAGCGGATGCAACTGGATCGCCTTGCCTTCAATCAGGATCGGCTCGAACGCCTGGAAACCCAGACGGTGCAAGGTGGGCGCGCGGTTCAGCATCACGGGATGCTCGCGGATCACCTCGTCCAGAATATCCCAAACCTCGGGACGTTCTTTTTCCACCAGCTTCTTGGCCTGCTTGACGGTCGAGGACAGACCCTTCGCTTCAAGACGCGAATAGATGAACGGCTTGAACAGTTCCAAAGCCATCTTCTTGGGCAGGCCGCACTGATGCAGCTTCAACTCCGGGCCGGTCACAATCACCGAACGACCCGAGAAGTCGACACGTTTCCCCAGAAGGTTCTGACGGAAACGGCCCTGCTTGCCCTTGAGCATATCCGACAGCGATTTCAGCGGGCGCTTGTTGGCCCCCGTGATCACACGGCCACGACGACCGTTGTCGAACAGCGCATCGACCGATTCCTGCAACATCCGCTTTTCGTTGCGCACGATGATATCGGGCGCACGCAATTCGATCAGACGCTTCAGACGGTTGTTCCGGTTGATCACCCGACGATACAGATCGTTCAGGTCAGAGGTCGCGAAACGGCCCCCATCCAGCGGTACCAGCGGGCGCAGTTCTGGGGGAATGACCGGGATCACCGTCAGCACCATCCACTCAGGACGATTGCCGGATTCCAAGAACGATTCCACAACTTTCAGACGCTTGATGATCTTCTTGGGCTTCAGCTCGCCAGTGGCTTCCTTCAGCTC
>NCJR01000353.1 GCA_002282555.1 Rhodobacterales bacterium 34-62-10 | reverse complement strand
GTGATGTAAGTCAGGGCGATCGGGACCCGTTTCTGGGTCGGGATGTTTACGCCGGCGATACGTGCCACGTGTCACTTTCCTTTTCGTTGCGGTTCCGTGCTTCCAGAACCTTTTTTCACAACGTAGGCCCGAGGCATCGCGCCGTCGGGCCGCAGCTGAATTCAAGTCTCGATTCGATGACGGGCGCGACCCGCTCAGAATCATCTCATATATCCGAGATAGGGCTGGTTATGTAAGAAACAGGGGGCCGTCAAGCCCCCTGCCCCAGCTTTGTCATGATCAGCCAATATCAGTCCAGAATGGCGGCAATGGCCTTCTGGACATCGTCGATTTCGGCCAATCCATCGACCGTCCGCAATTGACCCTTGGCATAATAGTACCCGATCAGCGGCGAGGTCTTTTTGTAATATTCCATCAAGCGCTGGCGCAGGCTGTCTTCATTGTCATCCGCACGGCGCTTCATGTTGGTGCCGCCGCATTTGTCACAGACACCATCGACCTTGGGGCGATGGGTCACGTCGTGATAGACCTCACCACAATCGCCACAGGTGAAACGCCCGGTGATCCGCGCGACAAGCGCCGCATCGTCGACCTGCATCTCGATCACCGCGTCAAGCTTTTCACCCATCGCCGCCAAAAGTTCAGCCAGGGCGTCGGCCTGCGGCAAGGTGCGGGGAAACCCGTCGAAGATGAAGCCACCTGCCCGGTCACCCTCGAGCTTTTCGCGGATCAGACCGATCACGATCTCATCCGTGACCAGTTGACCGCTATCCATCACGTCGGCGACGATCCGACCCATTTCGGTGCCGCTGGTGCGCGCCTCGCGGAGCATGTCGCCCGTGCTCAGCTGGATCATGTTGCGCGTCTCGACCAGATGCCGCGCCTGGGTGCCTTTGCCTGCGCCCGGAGGCCCGAGAAGGATGATGTTCATCTGCGCGCCGGAGCCTTTCTGGTCGTGCGTTTCTTGCTTTTGCCCCGGAGCTGCGACTTCTCGATCAGACCTTCATACTGGTGCGCCAAGAGATGGCTTTGAACCTGCTGGATCGTATCCATTGTTACCGACACAACGATCAGCACCGAGGTTCCGCCGAAGTAGAAGGGAATGGCCAACTCGTTCCGCAGGATCTCGGGCAAAAGACAAACCGCCGCAAGATAGGCCGATCCAAGCGCCAGAATGCGGCTGACCACATATTCCAGATATTCGGCGGTCTTCTTGCCGGGGCGAATACCGGGGACAAAACCGTTCTGGTTCTTCAGGTTTTCAGCCACGTCATCGGGTTTGAACGACACGTTGAACGTATAGAAATACGAGAAGAACACGATCATCACGACGAAAAACAGCAGGTAAAGCGGCTGACCCGGCCCGAAATAGGCCATGATCGTCGACATGATAGGGCCCGTATCGGTTCCAGAAAACGTGCTGACAGTCGCAGGCAGCAACAGAAGCGAGCTTGCAAAGATCGCGGGGATCACGCCGGCTGGGTTCACCTTGACCGGAAGGCTGGACGATCCGCCCTCATAGATCTTCATGCCAGCCTGACGGCGGGGATACTGGATATGGATCTTGCGCAATGCGCGCTCCATGAACACCACAAAGGCAATGGTCACAATCACCATCACGATGACGCCGACGATCACCGCGGGGCTGATGGCACCAGAACGGCCCTGGCTGAAAAACTGTGCCAGTGCAGCGGGGATTTCCGCCACGATGCCAACAAAAATGATCAACGAGATACCGTTGCCGATGCCGCGCGCCGTAATCTGCTCGCCCAGCCACATCAGGAACATGGTGCCACCGACCAGCGTGATCACGCAGGATGCGCGGAAGAACATGCCGGGATCAGTGACCAGATCGCCAGCCTCAAGGCTGACAGCCAGACCGTAAGCCTGCAGCGTCGCAAGGAACACGGTACCATAGCGGGTGTACTGGTTGATCTTCTTGCGACCCTGCTCACCCTCTTTCTTCAGCTGCTCAAGTTTGGGCACCATCGAGGTCAACAACTGCACAATGATCGATGCCGAGATATACGGCATGATGCCCAGGGCAAAAATACCCATCCGGCCAAGCGCACCACCGGTGAACATCGACAGGATGCCGCCAATACCCGCAGCCGCACCTTCCATGAACTCGCGCAGCGACGCGCCATCGATTCCCGGCACCGGAATGAAAGTGCCAAGGCGATAGACGATCAGAAGACCGAGCGTGAAAAAGATACGGTTGCGAAGATCGGTCGCCTTGCCCAAGGCGGCCCAGCTGGTGTTCGCCGCCATTTGTTCTGCTGCAGATACCATTCGCGGTCTCTCTCATGTGACAACGCCGCCAGAGCGGTTTTCCGGCTCAGG
>NCJR01000352.1 GCA_002282555.1 Rhodobacterales bacterium 34-62-10 | reverse complement strand
CGTGATCGCCGCCGTCAGCGTCGTCTTGCCGTGGTCAACGTGACCAATCGTGCCGATGTTAACGTGCGGTTTGTTACGTTCAAACTTTGCCTTGCCCATGGTGGGACTCCTTTTTGTGTCGTCGGTGGTGGACTCACGCCCACCCTACGGGGTTGTGGTAGGGTGGGGGCGACCCCCACCAACCGTTATGCGTATTTCTTCTGGATCTCGTCCGAGATGTTCTGCGGCACGGCCTCATAATGGTCGAACTGCATGGTGAAGTTCGCCCGACCCGAGGACATCGAACGCAGCGTGTTGATATAGCCGAACATGTTGGCCAGCGGCACGAAAGCGTCGATGACGTTCGCGTTGCCGCGGCTGTCTTGTCCGTTCACCATACCACGACGGCTGGTCAGGTCGCCGATGATGCCACCGGTGTACTCTTCCGGGGTCACGACTTCGACCTTCATGATCGGCTCAAGCAGCTTGGCGCCGGCTTTCTTCAGACCTTCGCGCATCGCGGCACGGGCCGCGATTTCGAACGCCAGAACCGAGGAGTCGACGTCATGGTAAGCACCGTCAAGCAGCGCCACCTTGAAATCGATCACAGGGAAGCCTGCCAGCGGACCGGAGTCCATGACCGACTTGATGCCTTTTTCGACGCCCGGAATGTATTCCTTCGGCACCGAACCACCAACGATCTTGCTTTCGAACGAATAGCCTTCGCCCGGCTGGGTCGGCATGATCACCATCTTGACGCGTGCGAACTGACCCGAACCACCCGACTGCTTCTTGTGGGTATAGTCGATCTCGGCTTCACGGCTGACGGTTTCACGATAGGCCACCTGCGGTGCACCGATATTCGCCTCGACCTTGAACTCGCGCTTCATGCGGTCCACCAGAATGTCGAGGTGAAGTTCGCCCATGCCGCGCATGATCGTCTGACCGGATTCGAAATCGGTCTCGACGCGGAACGAGGGGTCCTCGGCTGCCAGACGCGCCAGGGCGATGCCCATCTTCTCCTGGTCGGCCTTGGTTTTCGGCTCCACGGCGATTTCGATCACCGGCTCGGGGAAGGTCATGGTTTCCAGAACCACGGGATCCTTTTCCGAGCACAGCGTGTCACCGGTCGTCGTGTCCTTCAGACCCGCCAGCGCGATGATGTCGCCTGCATAGGCTTCATCGATCTCTTCGCGGTTGATGGCGTGCATCATCATCATCCGGCCAACGCGCTCTTTCTTGCCCTTGGTCGAGTTCAGCATCGCGTCGCCCTTTTTCAGGACGCCAGAATAGATACGCGTGAAGGTCAGCGAGCCCACGAAGGGATCGTTCATGATTTTGAACGCCAGACCCGAGAAGGCCATGTTGTCATCGGCACGACGCGGAATGTTGCGCGTTTCGGTCTCGTCACCGGGTTTGAAGCCCATGTAATCGACCACGTCCATCGGGCTGGGCAGGAAGTCGATCACAGCGTTCAGCAGCGGCTGCACGCCTTTGTTCTTGAACGCAGAACCGGCCATGACGGGGACGAAGGACAGCGACAGCGTGCCCTTGCGGATCAGCGCGCGGAGCGTTTCCTCATCCGGCTCTTTGCCCTCAAGATAGCCTTCCATCGCCGCATCGTCCATTTCGACCGCGACTTCGATCAGGTTGGCGCGCCATTCATCGGCCAGATCCTGATGGTCGGCACGGATCGGCTGACGAACCCAGGACGCGCCCAGATCTTCACCCTTCCAGACCCACTCTTCCATCTTGATCAGGTCGATGATGCCTTCCAGCTGATCCTCGGCCCCGATCGGCAGAGCGATCGGCGCAGGGATCGCACCGGTGCGGTCTTTAATCATCTTGACGCAGTTGAAGAAGTCCGCACCGATCTTGTCCATCTTGTTGACGAACACGATGCGCGGCACCTTGTAACGGTCAGCCTGACGCCACACGGTTTCGGTCTGCGGCTCGACGCCAGCGTTGGCATCCAGCAAGCAAACGGCACCGTCCAGAACGGCCAGCGAACGCTCGACTTCGATGGTGAAGTCAACGTGGCCGGGGGTGTCGATAATGTTGAAGCGGTATTTGGTATCAGACGTGCCCTCGAGACCCGGATCTTCCTGACGCTGCCAGAAGGTCGTGGTCGCAGCCGAGGTGATCGTGATCCCGCGTTCCTGCTCCTGCTCCATCCAGTCCATCGTCGCGGCGCCGTCATGGACTTCGCCGATCTTGTGGGACTTGCCGGTGTAGAACAGGATACGCTCGGTCGTCGTGGTTTTACCCGCGTCGATATGCGCCATGATCCCGAAGTTGCGGTAGCGCGTCAGTGGATATTCGCGTGCCATCTGGGATGCTCCTGTTACCAGCGGTAATGGCTGAACG
>NCJR01000351.1 GCA_002282555.1 Rhodobacterales bacterium 34-62-10 | reverse complement strand
GCGAGCGGTGGCAGCCCGGCCAGCGCCAGAGCTGCCACGGCAAAGCCCGCAAAGATGCCGGGCCGGGTGCGACCTGCGCCCGCAAGCGTGTCAAGATCCGTGCTCTCGCGGTCGTGCTGGAAGACGCCGGCGCCAAGGAACAGCGCCGACTTGATCGCCGCATGGGCGATCAGGTGCAGAAGGGCGGCGATGGGAACCCCGGCCCCCACCGCGATCAGCATCAGCCCGTACTGGCTGACGGTTGAGGCGGCGAGCAGACGCTTGAGGTCCGTTGCGGCCAGTGCCATTAGCCCGGCAATCACCGCCGTCGCCCCGCCGACAATCCCGATTGCCAGAAGCGCGCCGCCAGGCAACATCGGTGCGGTCCGGATCAGCAGGATCGCCCCCGCCGCTACCAGCGTGGCCGAGTGGAGCAGGGCAGACACCGGCGTTGGTCCCGCCATCGCCCGCATCAGCCAGTCCTGCATCGGCACCTGCGCCGACTTGCCCATCGCCGCGAACAAGAGCAGCAGGCCCGCGATCAGCGCCGGGGTGCCGGTGGTGGCAAGCGTGGCCGATATCTCGGAGGTTCCGGCGATACCGATCAGCAGGAAGGCCGCGAGGTAGAGGCCCAGATCGGCCGTCCGGGTATAGAGGAACGCCCTCATGGCCGCCCCGGGCACTCCGTTGCGTCCGTGCCAAAACCCGATCAGAAGGTAAGAGGCGAAACCGATCATTTCCCACGCCGCCAGAAGTGTGATCCAGTCGCCCGACAGCACCAGAAGTTGCATCGCGGCCACGAACATCAGCATGGTGCCGAAAAAGCGGGGGCGTTCCGGATCCTGCGCCATGTAGCCCGCCGCATAGGTCAGGACCATGGCCGCGACGGTCGCGACGACCAGCGCCAGCGTTGCCGTCAGCGGGCTGGCCACCAACCGGATCGGCAGGTCCGGCAGGAAAGGCAGACTGGCCGTGATATCCGTACCGCCCGCCACCCCGGCGAACAGCGCAATTGCCCCGGCAAGGCCCAGGGCTGCGCCGATGAGCGCAATCGCCTCCGGCGCGCGCCGCAGCGCAAGGGCCGTCAGGCCCGCGCCCAGGGGCGCGAGGATCGTCAGCGCCAGCCAGATCACCCCTTGAGCTCCCGCGCTTCTTCCATCTCGACCGACCCGCGCGAGCGGAACCGCGCGATGGCGATGCCGAAACCCACGGCCATCTCGACCGCCATCACCGCCATGACAATTAGCACGAACATCTTCGCCGCGGTCACATCGGGGTGCAGATAGCGCCAGAACGCCACGAGATTGAGCAGTGCCGCGGCAAGGATCAGCTCGACCCCCATGATGATCATGACAAGGTTGGTCTGGCTGAGCGCGCCATAGAGACCAACGCCGAAAAGCGCCGCACCGACGCTGAGCGCGATCATGAGTTCCGGGATCATTGGCTATCCTTTTCTTGCGGGGCGATCGCGACCATGGTCGCCGCGATCATCGCGGTCAGGATCATCAGCGCCGCGCTTTCAAAGATGAACATCGAGCGTCCGAGGATTTCGCGGCCCAGCAAGCGCGCCTGTTCATCGGCCCCGGGCACGTCGGGCACGGGGCCTTGCCAGCCGGCGGTCCAGATCACCACCAGTGCGGCGACCAAGCCAATCCCGCCCGCCCAGAGCGACAGGCGTTTCTGGTGCGTCATGTCCATCTTGCCCATGCCGCCGGGGTCCATCATGAACATGACCATGAAAATCGCCATGACGCTCATCTCCGTGGCCATCATCATGATCTGGAGCACGCCCAGAAATTCGGCCTGCATGACAAGGAACATCGCCCCGATGGCGGTCTGACTGAACAGGAGCGCAATGGCCGAACGCACCATCGAATGTGTGCGAAAGACGACCACCCCGAACCAGATCGCGGCGGTGCCGAAAAAGGCGAGAAACAGAGCGGTGGCAAGGCTCATATCGGCACCACGAGGGCGATGACGCCCACAAGGAAGATATTGGCCAGCGCCAGGGTGATGCCGAGCTTCCAGCTCAGTTCCAGATACTTCGCCTCGCGCAGGCGCGGCAGGCGCGGCCCGAGCATCAGCATCGCGGCCGCTACACCAAGTGTCTTGAGCGCAGTCCAGGCCCAGCCCGGCAGCCACGGTCCAAGCCAGCCGCCGAGGTAGAAGGTAACGGTCGCGCTGGCCAGTGCGACGATGATCACAAGCCGCGCCAGTCGCAGGACGGCCAGCCGCGCGCCGGTGTATTCGGCCTCGACTCCACCCGCCAGATCGCCGCCGCCGGTGGGCAGGTCGATGGGCGGCAGCCAGGCGACACCCATCGCCGCGATGACGAACAGGACGAAGCCGATGGGCTGATAGGCGACGTTCCACA
>NCJR01000350.1 GCA_002282555.1 Rhodobacterales bacterium 34-62-10 | reverse complement strand
CGACAAAGAGCGCAGGGGCAAACTCAGTCATTCCGAGCTCAGCCGCGCCAAGTGGCTTGCAGAGAAGGCGCTTGAACGTCGCAAGTGCGAAGCAGGTCTCGGATCCCTTTCCAGGAAAGAGTTGCCGGCGCTTCTGGCCTTGATCAAGGATGGGGGCCAACTGTCAGGCCCGTCAACCGAGGATGAGGTCCATCGGCTGGTTGCTGACCTGCATGCTGAGAGCCCCTGGATGCGCGATGTGTCGACGTGGATCATGACGCAAATGCTGGGTCACGTTGCATCAGGAGCATATGGTGTCGCCCTGCCACCAATGATCCTGAGCGGACCGCCAGGTATCGGGAAATCTCATTTCGCGCGGACCTTGGCCAACCTCGCAAGAGTGCCGGTGCGGATGATTGACGTCGGAGGCGGTAGCGCTGGCTTCAGGATCGCCGGAACGGAGAAAGGCTGGGGCTCAGCGCAACCAGGCATCCCAGTGGAGACCATTCTCGCAAAACGGATCGCGAACCCCATCATGATCGTCGACGAGATCGATAAGGCCGGAACAATTCATAGCCAGACGGGCACGGCCAGTAGTCTCACGACGTCACTGCTGCAGATGCTTGAGCCGGGGACGGCACGACACTTCGAGTGCCCATATTATCGGGTGCCATTCGACATGTCGCGCGTGATCTGGATCATGACCGCGAACGAGATCGAGTGCGTCCCCGCACCGCTGCGAGATCGATCGCGCGTCTTCATCCTATCGAAGCTTTCTGCTGAAGATGCGGTGACCTATTTCGAGCGGCTGACTGTCGATTGCGATCGAGACGATGACTGGCACAGATGTTGCGCGTTCATCGCACGCATGAGCGAACGCCCGATCGGGATCAGCCTGCGCCAAATCCAGCAGCTTGGGGCAGCCCTGACAACACCCATGGAAAAGGCCATGCACTGAGTGTGCGTGGCCGGCAGCCGTCCCTCACAGAAATAAAACCAACACCCTTTCACCATTCTGACCGATCGAGAACAACCGATGAAACTTCTCATTCTGGCCGATCTGCACCTTGATGAGATCACTGATATCGAGGTGCTGCGCACCTTGGGCGAGGCGATTGCCCGTGTCGGTCAGGAAGCCGACGCTCTGATCGTCGCCGGTGACCTGACCGAGGCCGCTCTCAATCGATGGCCAAGCGCCATTCGGTGGCTGGGGAAATTCTATCCAACGGTGCAAACGGTGTTCATTCCGGGGAACCACGACTACTACGGCGGCCGTCTTGACACGCTCGACGCAGATCTCGAGCGCATTTGCCACGCCGAGGGTGCATCATTCGGACAATGTCGTCGTATGGATCTGGGTGACACGCGCATTCTGATGACCACGCTGTGGACGGACATGCTCTTGTTTGACGCGGAGGGAGATGCTGCCGTCGAGAGGTCACTATGGAATGCAGAAGTGATGATGCCCGACTATGGTTATCGGGGCATCAAGAATGGTGAAGACAATCTGCCCGCGTTGCCCGAGGATACAGTTTCAGTTCACATGAGACAGCGGGCATGGCTCACGGCGGAACTGGAACGCCCTTGGTATGGCAAAACAGTTGTGGTCACGCATCACGCTCCATCAGCAACCGTCGGTGGCGCGATTTCTTCGCTGTCCCCATGCTTTGTCAGCAACCTCGATCACCTCATCGAACGCCACCGCCCTGAAGCATGGATCTTCGGTCATACGCATCGGCCTGCGGAATTGCGGATGCCAGGTGGCACGCTGTTGCGGAACGTATCGCTTGGTTACGCGCACGAGTTTCAACTTGCGAATATGACTGAGCGCGTCAGAACTGGGCTCATCCAACTATATGAGATCGATTGAGCCTCTGGTCCAAAATTATGTCCGCGGACATAATCTAGGTCAGAGACCACGCGTTCTGCTTGGGTCAGGATGAGCCCGCCGTCTCCATACGACCGTGAACTCGATCCCATTTATATCCGCGGAGATAATGTAGATCAGAGGCCACGCGTGCTGCCTGGGTCAGGATGAGCCCGCCGTCTCATGCGATCGTAAGATCCATCCCTTTTATGTCCGCGGACATAATCTCGGGCTGTAGCCATACCTACTGCCTCGTCACGCAGAGCTCCCTCTTCTGAGGATATCGTGAACTGGGTCCGATTTATTCCCGCGGAAATAAAATCGATCTTATGGTCAAAATTATCTCCGCGGAGATAATCTAAGTCAGGGGCCACGCGTGCTGCCTGGGTCAGGATAAGCCCGCCGTCTCATGCGACCGTGAACTCGATCCCATTTATGTCCGCGGACATAATCTCGGTCAGGAGCCATGCCTACTGCCTCGTCACGCAGAGCTCCCCCCTTCTGAGGTTAT
>NCJR01000349.1 GCA_002282555.1 Rhodobacterales bacterium 34-62-10 | reverse complement strand
CACGTTCACGCTGCAATACATGCATATTTCCGACCCCGAGCAGTCGGCCTGGCTGAAAGAGCGGATCGAAGGCTACGGCAAGGAAATCACCTTCACCCGCGAAGGCCGCCGCGCCATCCTGAACAAGCTGGTCGAGGCGGAAGGCTTCGAGAAATTCCTCCATGTCAAATACATGGGCACCAAGCGTTTCGGTCTGGACGGCGGCGAAAGCCTGATCCCCGCGATGGAGCAGATCATCAAGCGCGGTGGCAATCTGGGCGTCAAGGAAATCGTCGTCGGGATGCCCCACCGGGGCCGCCTGTCGGTGCTGGCCAATGTGATGGGCAAACCCTATCGCGCGATCTTCAACGAGTTTCAGGGCGGCTCTTTCAAGCCTGAAGACGTGGACGGCTCGGGCGACGTGAAATACCACCTCGGCGCCTCCAGCGACCGCGAGTTTGACGGCAATTCCGTGCACCTGTCGCTGACCGCCAACCCCTCCCACCTCGAGGCGGTAAACCCCGTCGTTCTGGGCAAGGTCCGCGCCAAGCAGGCGCAGATGAACGACGCCGACCGCTCTCAGGTGCTGCCCGTGCTGCTGCATGGTGACGCGGCCTTTGCCGGGCAGGGTGTCGTGGCGGAATGTTTCGCCCTCTCGGGTCTGGTCGGCCACAAGACCGGCGGCACCATTCATATCGTGGTGAACAACCAGATCGGCTTCACCACCGCCCCGCATTTCAGCCGCTCCAGCCCCTATCCCACCGACAACGCGCTGGTGGTCGAGGCGCCGATTTTCCACGTCAACGGGGACGATCCCGAAGCCGTGGTCCATGCCGCCAAGGTGGCCACCGAGTTCCGCCAGCTGTTCCACAAGGACGTGGTTCTGGACATCATCTGCTATCGCCGCTTCGGGCATAACGAAGGCGACGAGCCGATGTTCACCAACCCGATCATGTATAACAAGATCAAAAAGCAGAAGACCACGCTCAGCCTCTATACCGAGCGTCTGGTCAAGGACGGCCTCATCCCCGAGGGCGAGATCGAGGATATGAAAGCCGCGTTCCAGGCCCGCCTGAACGAGGAGTTCGAGGCTGGCAAGGATTACAAACCCAACAAGGCCGACTGGCTGGACGGGCGCTGGTCGCATCTGGACCGCCGCGATCAAAAGAAATACCAGCGCGGCAAGACCGCCATCAAACCCGAGACGATGGAGCAGATCGGCACCGCGCTGACCCGCGCGCCCGATGGGTTCCCGATGCACAAGACGGTCGAGCGTCTGCTGGAAACCCGCAAGAAGATGTTCGACACAGGCGAAGGCTTTGACTGGGCCACCGGCGAGGCGCTGGCCTTCGGATCGCTTCTGCTGGAAGGCTATCCGGTGCGTCTGTCCGGTCAGGACAGCACGCGCGGCACCTTCAGCCAGCGTCACTCGGCCCTGATCAATCAGGACACCGAGGAGCGGTATTATCCGCTGAACAACATCCGCGAAGGTCAGGCGCGTTACGAAGTTATCGACTCGATGCTGTCGGAATATGCGGTGCTGGGCTTTGAATACGGCTATTCGCTGTCCGAGCCCAACGCGCTGGTGATGTGGGAAGCGCAGTTCGGCGATTTCGCCAACGGCGCGCAGATCATGTTCGATCAGTTCATCAGCTCGGGTGAAAGCAAATGGCTGCGGATGTCGGGCCTCGTGTGCCTGATGCCGCATGGTTACGAAGGCCAAGGCCCGGAACATTCCAGCGCGCGTCTGGAACGCTTCCTGCAAATGTGCGGTCAGGATAACTGGATCGTCGCCAACTGCACCACGCCCGCCAACTATTTCCACATCCTGCGCCGCCAGCTGCACCGGACCTTCCGCAAGCCCCTGATGCTGATGACGCCGAAATCCCTGCTGCGCCACAAGCTGGCCATCTCGGATGCGGCGGATTTCACCACCGGGTCCAGCTTCCACCGCGTGCTGTGGGATGACGCCGAAAAGGGCCATTCCGAGACGAAACTGGCCGCCGATGACAAGATCCGCCGCGTCGTCATGTGCTCGGGCAAGGTCTATTACGACCTGCTGGAGGAACGTGATGCGCGTGGCATCGACGACATCTATCTGCTGCGGATCGAGCAGTTCTACCCCTTCCCGGCCATGTCGCTGGTCAAGGAACTGGAACGCTTCCCGCAGGCGGAAATGGTCTGGTGTCAGGAAGAGCCGAAGAATCAGGGCGCCTGGACCTATGTCGAGCCGAATATCGAGTGGGTCCTGAGCCGGATCAAGGCCACGCATCAGCGCCCCGCCTATGTGGGCCGCGCCGCCAGCGCCTCGCCCGCGACGGGTCTGGCCTCGACCCACAAAGCACAACAACAGGCGCTGGTTGACGAAGCGCTGACCATCAA
>NCJR01000348.1 GCA_002282555.1 Rhodobacterales bacterium 34-62-10 | reverse complement strand
GCCCACACCCGGTTGGGCGAGAGCGGCATGTCGATATGGGTGATATGGGTCTTGCCCGCCGAATGCAGCGCGTCGATCACGGCATTCACGACAGCGGGGGGCGAGCCGATGGCCCCGGCCTCGCCGCAGCCTTTCACGCCCAAGGGGTTGTGCGTGCAGGGTGTGACGCAGGAGTGGTCCACCGCGTAGAAGGGCACGTCCGAGGCGCGCGGCATGGCGTAATCCATGTAGGAGCCGGTCAGAAGCTGGCCGTTGTCGTCATAGACGGCACCTTCCAGCAGGGCCTGACCGATGCCTTGGCCGATCCCGCCATGGACCTGGCCCGACACGATCATCGGGTTGATGATATTGCCGAAATCGTCGGCGGCGCTGAAGCGTTCAATCGTGACGCGGCCGGTGTCGGGGTCCAGTTCCACCTCGCAGGCATAGGCGCCTGAGGGGTAGGTGAAGTTCGACGGATCGTAGAAGGCGGTTTCCTCGAGCCCCGGTTCGATATCGTCGAGCGGGTAGTTGTGGGGCACATAAGCCGCCAGCGTGATATCGCCCCAGGCCACGGATTTGTCGGTGCCTGCGACGTGGAAGCGGCCGTCTTTCACTTCGATATCCGCGTCGGAGGCTTCCATCAGGTGGGCGGCGATCTTCTTGGCCTTGTTGATGATCTTCTCGGTTGCGCGGACCATGGCGCTGCCGCCGACGGCCAGCGAGCGCGAGCCATAGGTGCCCATGCCCATCGGACCCTTGGCGGTGTCGCCATGGACGATTTCGATCATGCTCTCGTCGATGCCCAGCATTTCCGCGATCACCTGCGGGAAGGCGGTCTCGTGCCCTTGGCCGTGGCTGTGGCTGCCGGTCATGACCGAGATCGAGCCGGTGGCGTTGACGCGGACGGTGGCGCTTTCGTAAAGGCCCGCGCGGGCACCGAGTTGGCCGACGAGGTTCGACGGCGCGATGCCGCAGGCCTCGATATAGCAGTTCACGCCGAGGCCGCGGAGTTTGCCTTTTGCCTCGGACGCTTTGCGGCGGGCCTCAAAGCCCGACAGGTCTGCGATTTCTTCCAGCTTGTCCATCGTGGCCACGTAGTTGCCGGTGTCATAGACCACGGCGACGGGCGTCTGATAGGGGAATTCGTGGATGAAGTTCTGCCGGCGCAGTTTGATCGGGTCGACGCCCAATTCGCGAGCGGCTTTGTCGATCACGCGTTCCAGCTGATAGGTCGCCTCGGGCCGGCCTGCGCCGCGATAGGCGTCAACCGGCACGGTGTTGGTGAACACGGCCTTGACGTTCACGTAAACGAGCGGCGTGCGGTAGTTGCCCGCCATCAGCGTGCCGTGCAGCCATGTGGGAACGGAGGGCGCGAAGGTGCTGAGGTAAGCGCCCATATTGGCGTAGGTTTCGGTGCGCAGGGCGACGAAATTGTTGTCCTTGTCCAGCGCCAGTTCGATCTTGGTCACGTGGTCGCGGCCATGGGCGTCGGACATGAACGCCTCGGACCGGGTCGAGGTCCATTTCACGGGGCGTTTGATCTGACGTGCGGCGAAGGTGCAGAAGGCTTCTTCGGCATAGTGGAAAATCTTGGTGCCGAAACCGCCGCCCACATCGGGGGCCACGACGCGGAGCTTATGCTCGGGGATGCCCAGCACGAAGGCGCCCATCAGAAGGCGGATCACATGCGGGTTCTGCGAGGTGGTATAAAGCGTGGATTCGTCGGTCGAGCGGTTGTAATCGCCCACGGCCACGCGCGGTTCCATCGGGTTGGCCACAAGGCGGTTGTTGACCAGTTCCAGCGTGGTCACATGCGCTGCGGTCTTGAACGCCTCATCGGTGGCGGCCTTGTTTTCCTCGACAAAACCCCAGTCATAGCAAAGGTTCGAGGTCAGATCGTCATGCACCAAGGGTGCGCCGTCCTTGACCGCCGCCTTCATGTCGATGACGGCAGGCAGTTCTTCGATGTCGAGCACGATGGCTTCGGCGGCGTCGCGGGCCTGTTCATAGGTTTCGGCCACGATCGCGGCGATGGGATCGCCCACATGCCGCACCTTGCCCTGCGCCAGAACCGGGTGGGCCGGTTCCTGCATCGGCTTGCCATGCTTGTCGGTGACCTGCCAGCCGCAGGGCAGACCGCCCACACCGGCGAAATCCGCGCCGGTGAAGATCCGCACCACGCCGGGCATCTTGGCCGCGTCGGAGGTGTCAACCTTGTTCAGCCGCCCATGCGCCACGTCCGAGCGCAGGAAATGCACATAGGTCTGGCCGTAAAGGTTGATATCATCCGTGTAATTGCCGTTTCCGGTCAGAAACCGCAAATCCTCGCGCCGCTTCGGGCTGGCGCCAATTCCATGATCTTTGGGCATGGTGTTCCTCTCCCTGAGT
>NCJR01000056.1 GCA_002282555.1 Rhodobacterales bacterium 34-62-10 | reverse complement strand
CCGACGAGGCACATGATCGGCCCCTTCAGCTTCTGGCTGCGCTGTTGCACGGCCAGATATTCGACGATGCGTTCCTTGACCTTTTCCAGACCGTAATGATCGTCATCCAGAATGGCCTGCGCCTTGTGCAGGTCTTTCTTGACGCGGCTTTTGATGCCCCATGGCAGGCCCAGCATCCAATCCAGATAGTTGCGCACGACGGTGGCTTCCGCCGACATGGGCGACATGTTCTTGAGCTTTTTCAGCTCGGCCTCGGCCTTGTCGCGGGCTTCCTTGCTCAGCTTTGTGGCCTTGATGCGCTCTTCCAGTTCGGTGACTTCATTGCCGCCATCCTCGCCGTCGCCCAACTCCTTCTGAATGGCCTTCATCTGCTCATTCAGGTAATATTCACGCTGGGTCCGCTCCATCTGGCTTTTGACGCGGGTCTTGATCTTCTTCTCGACCTGCAGCACGGACATTTCGCCCTGCATCAGGCCGTAAACCTTCTCCAGCCGTTCGCTGATGCTGAGGGTTTCCAGAAGTTCCTGCTTCTGGCCCACGTCGATGCCCAGATGCCCCGACACCAGATCGGCAAGCTTGGCCGGATCGGTGGTCTCGGACACGGCGACCAACGCCTCCTCGGGGATGTTCTTCTTGATCTTGGCGTAACGCTCGAACTCGGCGGTCACGGTGCGCAGCAGCGCCTCGATCGTGGCGGGATCGCCCGATGTTTCGGTCAGATATTCGGCGCGCGCCTCAAAGAAGCGGTCATTGGTCAGGTATTCGGTGATCCGCACCCGCGCCTGCCCCTCAACCAGCACCTTGACGGTACCATCGGGCAGTTTCAGCAGTTGCAGCACATTGGCCAGAACGCCAGTCTGGTAAATCCCGTCCGATGCCGGATCGTCGATGGAAGGGTCGATCTGGCTGGACAGCAGGATCTGCTTGTCATCGGCCATCACTTCCTCAAGCGCGCGCACCGATTTCTCGCGGCCCACGAAAAGAGGCACGATCATATGCGGGAACACGACGATATCGCGCAGAGGCAGAACGGGATAGGAGGGGTTCAGGGGGTCTTGCATGCTCGGTCCTTTGTTCGGCAGATGACGCGGTCCCGACAGTCGGCAACCGGGGCATCTCCATTATCGTTCCGTTAATTTGGGGCACGGGGACCGGAGTTTCAAGCGTCCGGTGTCATGCGTCCCGGTCAGAATGCCTTTGCGCCGCGCGCAGGGCAAGGCGCGAAATGCGGCGGGTTTGAATTGTCAGCCATTCCGACCGCGCGCACAGAAACACGACACGGCGACCGGAAGATCGGACCGCGCCTGCGCCAGATCAAGGCGCTGGCCGATCAGGCGCGCCTCGGGGGTGCGATCAGCGCCGCGCGCGATCAGGCAGTTCATCAGTCCGCGCAGCGCCCAGATGTTGTCGGGATGGATCTGCGCGCGGCTCAGACTGCCGCCCAAGCCCAGATCCTCGCGGTAGGTGGTCTCGGCGTCCTCCACCCGGCCCTGCTCCAGCAAAAGCGCGCCCAGCGCATGGCGGGTGGGCTGCATCCAGCCCCATGGCTCGTCATAGGGCAGGTTGTCATCCGCCGCGACCGAGGCGCGCAGATGGGCGAAAGCCGCGTCGAACTGGCCGCGCCGGTATTCGATCTCACCCGCCAGCATCGCCTCGGCGATCGCGAAAAGATCCTGACAGCGGTTGTTGTGCAATAGCCGCGTGTCCGGCACGCGGGCGCGGGCGGCGCGGAACAGCCCCTGCTCGGCCAGCGCCTGATCCACTTGCCCCAGGGCGGCATGGGCCACGCCCTTGGCATAATGGATCATCGCGGTGAGGTTTGCATACAGCACCGGATCGGCAGGCAGGTCCTGCGCGATGATGTCGTCCCACTTGCCGAAGCGCACGAGGACGTGTTGCTTGACGGCAAGGTAGCTCTCGAAGAAATCCGCCATCGGCGGGGATGGGATGCGCAGGAAATCCTCGGGTGTGGTGGCGATCAGTTCCTCGGCCGCGGCCATGGCGGGTCCGTATTGGCCCAGAAACATCGCGCCATAGACCGCGAAATGATAGTTGTGGATGCGGTAGCCGGTGTAGAAATTCATCACCCCTTCGCGGTCCAGATATTTGCGATCCGCCGCGATCGCCGCCTGGTTCCAGTGCAGCGCGTCGTGGTAATTGCCGCACAGCACGTCGATATGCGTGGGCATATGCACCAGATGACCCGCGTCGGGAACAAGCGTGCGCAGGACATCAGCGGCTTTCAGGGCCTTTTCGGGGAAGGGCGACATTTCCATCAGGTGGACATAAAGGTGCAGGATACCGGGATGCGCCATCGCTCCGGGCAGATCCTGCATCGCTTGCTCTAGCAGGGTGCGCACCTCTGACGTGCCCGCCTTGGGCGCGGGCTGGCCGGTGCTCAGGTCCCACATCGCCCACGGCGTAAGGTCCATGACCGCCTCGGCCGTGACCGACAGGATGTCGAGGTCATGGGGATGCGCCAGATGCACGGCGCGCATCGCATCCGCAAAGGCGCGGTCCCATGGGCGCATGTCGGGAATGGGCGTGGCCTGCGGATAGCGCGCGGTCAGTGCGTGGATCAATGCCTTTTCCGGCGGGGTGACGGTGTCGATCAAGGCCAGCGCGTCTTGTGTCGCAGCATGGGCGCGCGACAGTGCAGTGGCCTTGCCCGCATCGTCGTAAAGCGCCCATGGCATGTTGTAATTGGGCCCCATCGCATAGGCGATGCCCCAATGGGCCATGGCGCAACCGGGATCTGCGGCCAGCGCGCGTTCAAAACAGACGACCGCCTCGGCATGATTGAAACCGAAGGTCCAGTTCAGGCCCCGGTCGAACCATAGTTGTGCCTGCGGTGACGCCGTGGTGACGGCGCGCCCGTAGCTGCCCAGATCATATCCGTAATCCATCCCCTGCCCCCTTCGCGCCTGCGGCACCCCTCAGATGGATATTTATGGCAAGAAGAAACGGAATGTTAAGGTTAATCAGCCAGGGTCGGATCACGGTACAGGCGGGGACGCCGATGACCGTGCAAGGAGAAGCCCCTTCCGCACCCGCCGCCGGCCCCTCTGCCGATCAGCCCCGTGTGGAAGGGTCACCTCGCACGGGGCTTCTTCTTGCGGCAAATATCCATTCCGACCGTGCCGCCGGGATCACAGTGGCGGGATGTCGCCTTCCGCCCGCTGCGCATGGAACTCCGCCTCGAATACCGCGAATGTGCCTGTGGCGATGGCATCGCGCATGCCCTGCATCAGGTCTTGGTAGTAATGCAGATTATGCCATGTCAGCAGCATGCCCGAGATCATCTCTCCCGCGCGGAACACGTGATGCAGATAGGCGCGCGAATAGCCACGGCAGGCGGGGCAGGTGCAGTTTTCGTCCAGCGGGCGCGGGTCGTCCTGATGGCGCGCGTTCTTGATGTTCACGACACCGTGCCGCGTGAACGCCTGCCCGGTGCGCCCCGAGCGTGAGGGCAGCACGCAATCCATCATGTCGATGCCGCGTTTGACCGCGCCCACGATATCGTCGGGCTTGCCCACCCCCATCAGGTAACGCGGTTTATCCACCGGCAGCATGTCGGGGGCGTAGTCGAGGACACCGAACATCGCCTCCTGCCCCTCGCCCACGGCAAGGCCGCCAACGGCATAGCCGTCGAAACCGATGGCGCGCAGGGCCTCGGCACTCTCGCCCCGCAGATGTTCGGTGACGCCGCCTTGCTGGATGCCAAAGAGGGCGTGGCCGGGACGGTCGCCGAAGGCATCGCGCGAGCGCTGCGCCCACCGCATCGACAGGCGCATGGCGCGGGCCACCTCGGTATCATCCGCAGGCAGGGCCGGGCATTCGTCGAAACACATGACGATATCGCTGCCCAGAAGCCGCTGGATTTCCATGCTGCGCTCTGGGGACAGGTGGTGTTTGGAGCCGTCGATATGGGATTTGAAGGTCACGCCTTCTTCGGTCATTTTCCGAAGCGCCGCGAGGCTCATGACCTGAAAGCCGCCGCTATCGGTCAGGATCGGCTTGTCCCAGTTCATGAAACGGTGCAACCCGCCCAAGCGGTCGATCCGTTCCGCCGATGGTCGCAGCATCAGATGATAGGTATTGCCCAGCAGGATATCGGCACCCGTGGCCGCCACGCTTTCGGGCAGCATGCCCTTGACGGTCGCCGCGGTGCCCACAGGCATGAAGGCCGGCGTGCGGATCACGCCGCGCGGGGTGGTGATCGCGCCCAACCGCGCCTTGCCATCGGTAGTCTTGAGGTCGAAGCGGAACCGCCCTGCCGTTTCAGTCATCTGTCTGCCCCCTGTCGCATGGCCCCCCTATGGGGCGTTTTGCGGCAAAAGCCAAGACAGCAGGCAGGGCGGATCAGGTCGTCACTTCACGGATTTGCCACCCACGGTCAGATTGGCCTTGCCCGCGCCGGAATTGGCCGTGGCAAGCACTTTCGGCTTTTCCTGCTTGGGTTTCTTGATTTCCTTGTTGCCTTTGGTCTTGTTGCCTTTTTTGGACATGACCGGTTCCTTCCGGTTGAATTTCCGGACGGCGGATGCCGCGCGGATCGTTCCCTGCGCTGCCGGATCAGGTTGACATGGATGCGGCGCGCGGGTGGCAGAGAAAAAGGGCAGGTTCGTGCAAAGAAGAAGCATCGCTGCGCCGGAACGCTCCGGCAAAGGCGCGCATGATTGAAAGATATGCGCAGCATCGCACTGTTACAAGGACGGGCGCGGCTACAAGGACGGGCGCGGCGCTGGCGCGCAACTGGCGCGCAAAGGATGTACCTCTGGGACGGGACGGCACTGGACGAAAGCGCCTGCTATCCTTATATGTTCAGTCAGGAAATCCTCAGGACTGACCGCAGGACAGAACATGACCCAGAACGTCGAGCCACTTGAAGGCACCCCGCTGATCGCGCCCTCCAGCACCGATCACCCGCTTTATGACGACATCGTGAGCGCGTGCAAATCGGTCTATGACCCGGAAATCCCGGTGAATATCTATGATCTGGGGCTGGTCTACACCATCGACATCAACCCCGAGAATGAGGTCAAGGTGATCATGTCCCTGACAGCCCCCGGTTGCCCCGTGGCCGGCGAAATGCCGGGTTGGGTGGCCGATGCGATCGAGCCGCTTCCGGGTGTCAAACATGTCGATGTGGAACTGACATGGGAGCCCCAGTGGGGCATGGACATGATGAGCGACGAGGCCCGGCTGGAACTGGGCTTCATGTGATCCGCCTGCGGTGCTATCCTCACCGGGGTTGGTCCAAGGCTGAAAGGCAGGAATAATGTTCGCGATACCCGGCAAACAGGCCGTCACCATCACCGAAGCCGCCGCCCGCCAGATCGCGCGGCTCATGGCCAAGGACGGTCACAAGGGTCTGCGCATCGGCGTCAAGAAGGGCGGCTGCGCGGGCATGGAATACACGATGGAATATGCCGCCGACATCAATCCCATGGATGAGGTCGTCGAGCAGGACGGGGCCCGCGTGATGATCGCGCCGATGGCGCAGATGTTCCTGTTCGGCACGCAGATCGATTATCAGACATCGCTGCTGGAATCGGGGTTCAAGTTCAACAACCCCAATGTCGAGGATGCCTGCGGTTGCGGCGAATCGATCAAATTCAAGGATGTCGAAGAACTGACCGCCGCACGCAGCGGCGAGTGATCAACCACGCCGCCCCCCCGCGGCCCCCCTTGCGTCTGGAAAAGCCCGCCCCCTGTCTGTAAGGAGGGGCGGATACAGGACAAGGGGCAGGATATGCGGCGCAAACTGGCAGCGGGAAACTGGAAGATGAACGGGCTGCTGGCCGATCTGGGCCAGTTGGACCGGATCATGGCGGCCTGCCCCGCCCCCGGTGTCGATCTGCTGATCTGCCTGCCCGCCACCTTGATCCATACGGCCTCCGGGCGCTCTGCGTCGCATCCGCTGCAGGTGGGCGCGCAGGACTGCCACAGGGCCAGCGCAGGGGCCCATACCGGTGACATCGCGGCGGCGCAACTGGCCGATGCCGGGGCAACGGCGGTGATCCTTGGACATTCCGAGCGCCGCGCGGATCATCACGAGGACAGCGCCACCGTGCGCGCCAAGGCCGAAGCAGCGCAAGCGGCAGGATTGATCGGCGTGATCTGCGTGGGCGAGACTCTGGCCGAGCGTGACGCAGGCGCGACGCTGGATGTGATCGGGGCGCAGCTTGACGCCTCTGTCCCCGACAGCGCCACGGGGGACAACACGGTCATCGCCTATGAGCCGGTCTGGGCCATCGGCACGGGCCGCATCGCCACAACCGACCAGATCGCCGAAGTCCACGGTTTCATCCGGGCGCGTCTGATCGCGCGTTTCGGCGCGGCAACGGGTCAGGCATTCCGCCTGCTCTATGGCGGGTCGGTCAAACCCGACAATGCCGCTCAGATCTTTGCCGTGCCCGAGGTGGACGGTGCGCTGGTCGGCGGCGCCAGCCTGACGGCGGAAGACTTCTGCCCCATCATCGCGGCGCTGGACGCCAGTTGATCCATCAATGACGAACGGCGCGAGGTTGCCCCCGCGCCGTGTATCTGCCGCATGCCGCAGGCCCGCTAGCGTATCTGTATCTCTGGCCCCATCATCAAGGTCGGCAACCATGTCGAGATGATCGGGACATAGGTGATGATGATCAGGAACACGAAGAGAACGGCCAGGAACGGCAGCGCCGCATAGACGACGCGCATCATCGGCATGCCCGCCACACCCGAGGTGACAAACAGGTTCAGACCCACCGGCGGCGTGATCATCCCAATTTCCATGTTCACCACCATGATGATGCCCAGATGGATCGGGTCGATCCCCAGTTCCATCGCGATCGGGAACACCAGGGGCGCCACGATCACGATCAGGCCTGATGGCTCCATGAACTGCCCGCCGATCAGCAGGATCACGTTGACGATCACCAGGAACATCACCGGACCAAAGCCCGCATCCAGCATGGCCCCGGCGATCTGCTGCGGGATCTGCTCGTCGGTCAGCACATGCTTGAGGATCAGCGCATTGGCGATGATGAACATCAGCGTGATGGTCAGCTTGCCGGATTCAAGCAGCGTATTGCGGACGTCGCGGTGGAAAAAGGCCGTGATCAGGGCAATCGGCTTGTCCAGCAGGGTCAGGTTGCGCTGCCCCTCGGGGCGCGCCAGCGGCCCCATGTCGCGATAGACAAAGCAGGCGATCAGGAAGGAATAGACCGCTGCCACGGCCGCAGCCTCGGTCGGGGTGAACACGCCGCCATAGATGCCGCCCAGAATGATCACGATCAGCATCAGACCGAAACCCGCATCCCGGCCTGCGGCCCAGACCTCGCCCCAGCCCAGCCATTCGCCGCGCGGCAGGTTCTTGACCACCGCGATGACATAGATGGTCAGCATCAGCATGAACCCGGCCATCAGACCCGGGATCACCCCGGCCAGAAACATCCGCCCGACCGACACATCGGTGGCCGAGGCATAGACCACCATCACGATGGACGGCGGGATCAGGATGCCCAGCGTGCCCGCCACCGCAATCACACCGGCGGCGAAATCGCGGGTATAGCCCACCTGACGCATGCCCGCGATGACGATGGACCCGATTGCCACGACCGTCGCAGGGCTGGACCCGGACAGCGCCGCGAACATCATGCAGGCAAAGACACCCGCAATCGCCAGACCGCCGGGCAGATGCCCGACCATTGCAATCGACAGACGGATGATGCGTCGCGCCACGCCGCCCGTGGACATGAAGGTCGAGGCCAGCACGAAGAACGGGATCGCCAGCAGCGTATAATGCCCGGCCATGCCGTTATAGAGCGAGGCAGCCACGGCCGCGAGCGAGGTATCGCTGAGCGCCAGCATGAAGACGATCGAGGACAGGCCCAGTGACACAGCAATCGGCACGCCGACCAGCATCAGGCCGATGACCAGCGAAAAAAGGATGAAAACGTCCATGGGTTATGCCTCTCCGCGACGGTTCTTGGCGATTTCGTCCAGAGCGTCCTCGACCTCGTGACTGACGATGATGCTGGTTTGATCGCCGCGTGCGATGCGGATCGTGACCTGAACGATCCTCAGCAGCATCAGCGCCGCAGAGATCGGCAGGATCAGATAGGGGATCATGCGCGGCAGTTTGGAATAGGTCTCGCCCTGATTGATTGCCCCCTCCAGCCAGCGCAACCATTCCAGCATCGGCACCTGATCGGTCTCGAAGAAGGCGCGGTCGCGGGTGTCCGGATCAAATCCCGTGGGGAACCAGTGCCCCGTGGTCTGCTGCAACCCGGCGAAGGGCGCCCAGTAGTCCCATGCTCCCTTGGCAATCAGCAGCGCATAGACAATGCACAGGATCGCCGCCAGCAGGGACAGTGCATAGCGCGTGCGCGGCGACACGATGTTGAGGATCACATCCACACCCAGATTCGCTGTCACCTTGAAGGCATAGGGGATCCCGAACAGGACCAACCACGCGAACAGGATCAGAACGACCTCAAGCCCCCAGATCACCATGGAATTGAAGACATAGCGCATGATCACATTGACGAAGGTCAGAAGCGTCATCGCCCCGAGCATCACGGCAATCGCCGTCTCCTCGAATTCGTGCACGACCTTTCCCAGCATGCTGCGCGGCTCGTATCGGCCAGCCCCAGACATCGGCAGTCCCCCTGTTGTTATGACGTGGATGTTCCGCAGCCGGAACGGTGGGGCGCGCCATCACGCGGCGCGCCCGATGTGATCTGTTCAGATCACTGGTTGAAGGTCTGTGCCGCCGCGATGTTGTCGGCGCCCACTTCTTCCTCGAACTGTGCCCAGACGGGCTTCATCGCATCGACCCATGCAGCACGCTGCTCGGGTGTCAGTTCGACGATCTTGCCGCCCGCATCCAGAATGGCCTGACGCGCCTGGTTGTCGACTTCCAGAACGGCTGCGTTCCGCTCGGCGGTCACTTCGTCCAGAATGGTTTTCAGCTGATCACGCACATCCGCATCCAGCGCTTCCCACCAATCGACATTGGTCACGACCATATAGTCGATGATGCCGTGGTTGGTCTCGGTGATGCCGTCCTGCACTTCAAAGAACTTCTGGCCATAGATGTTGGACCAGCTGTTTTCCTGACCATCCACAACGCCGGTCTGCAGCGCGCCGTAAACTTCGGCGAAGGCCATCGGCTGTGCGGTGGCGCCCAGCGCGTTCATCTGCGCGACCAGCACGTCAGAGGGCTGCACGCGGAACTTCAGGCCCTTGGCATCTTCCGGCATGATCAGCGGCTTGTTGGCCGAGAACTGCTTCATCCCGTTATGCCAGAAGCCCATGCCCAGAACGCCGCGACGGGTCATCGACTGCAACATCTCCTGCCCGGTGCCCGATGCCTGGAACGCGTCCACGGCCGCGATGTCCTTGAACATGAAGGGCAGGTCGAACAGACGGAATTCCTTGGTGATCGGCTCGAACAGCGACAGCGAGGGGGCAGCGAACTGCACATCGCCCTGCAGCATCGCTTCCAGCACCTTCTCATCGGTGTAAAGCGTGGAGTTCGGGAAGACCTCCATGCAGGCCTTGCCGTTCATCTCGGTGTTCACACGCTCGGCGAACAGGGTGGCGGCGATGCCCTTGGGGTGCTTGTCCGCGTTCGTCACATGGCTGAACTTGATGACGATTTCGTTCGGATCACAGGCAGCGGCCGCAGCCCCTGCGGTGATGGTCAGGGCCAGTGCCGTGGCAGCGGATGTCAGGAATTTCATAGGTCTCTCCTCCCAGAA
>NCJR01000347.1 GCA_002282555.1 Rhodobacterales bacterium 34-62-10 | reverse complement strand
CAACGGGCGCGCCCAAGGTAGGTGGCACACGCGGCGTCGCTGAACTACCGCGAGGTGCAAGCGGCGCGCGATGGTGCGCCCAACGAGAAATGCGCCCCGTTGATGGATCTGGTGATCAACCCGCTTTACGACGCCTATGAAGCGCTGGTGAAGGCGCGTGACCGCCGCCAGCCGCTGGATCTGGACCTGCCCGAGCGCAAGGTGATCCTGTCGGATGAGGGCAAGGTCCTGTCGGTCAACTTTGCCGAGCGTCTGGACGCACACCGGTTGATCGAGGAATTCATGGTGCTGGCCAATGTCGCCGCCGCCGAAACCCTGATCGCCCGCCGCTCGCCCCTGCTGTTCCGGGTCCACGAGGAACCCAGCCCCGAAAAGCTGGAAAGCCTGCGTGACACGGCACAGGCCGCAGGGCTGGTGCTGGCCAAGGGGCAGGTGCTCAAGACCGCGCATCTGAACGCGCTTCTGGCGCAGGCCGAAGGCACGGATCATGACGAGCTGATCAATATCTCGACCCTGCGCGCCATGACGCAGGCCTATTACAGCCCGTCGAATTTCGGCCATTTCGGGCTGGCGCTGCAGGCTTATGCCCATTTCACCTCACCCATCCGGCGCTATTCCGATCTGGTGGTGCACCGGGCGCTGATCTCGGCGCATAAATGGGGCGATGACGGTTTGAGCCCGCAGGAAATCGAGCGGCTGGAGAAAACCGCGCAGCATATCAGCGACACCGAACGCCGCTCGATGATGGCGGAACGCGATACGAATGACCGCTATCTGGCGGCTTTCCTGTCGGATCGCCTGGGCGCGGAATTCACGGGCCGGATCAGCGGGATCGCCAAGTTCGGAGCCTTCGTGAAGCTGGACGAGACCGGCGCGGATGGGCTGATCCCGATCCGGTCGCTGGGGGCGGAGTATTTCCACTTCGACCGCGACGCGGGCACGCTGATGGGCTCGCAGACCGGGATGATGATCGGGCTGGGCCAGCGCGTGCGCGTCAAACTGACCGAGGCCGCACCCGTGACAGGCGGCATTGCGCTGGAACTGATCAGCATCGAGGGGCGCGACATGCCCAAAGGCCCACCCGGTTCGCGTGGCAAGCCGCCGAAACGCGCCTTGGGCAAGGCCAAACACAAGGCCGCCAAGCTGAAGCGCAAGGCTGATCGCCGCCGCTGATCGGCACAGCTGACTTGCGTCCCCTTGGCAGCCCCTGATCGCGGCGCCTCATCGCGGCCCCTCTCCATCGGCGGAACCCTGCGGCACCGGCGCGCGGGGCCACACAGGTCTTTTGCAAATCCCCCGCTTGCGCTACCATTGGTGAAAAATGACCAAGCACAAGCGAGGCCGAGCACAATGAGCAAGACATTCCTAATCCCCCTGTCGGCGGTGATCCTGATGACCAATGCCGCCTGCGCCGGACCGGTTGACCGATCCCTGCGCCCCGAAGCGCGGCCTTCGGCGTTGTCCACGGTGCAGCAGGCGTCGGCCCCCGCGACACTGGCCCCGCCCGTATCCGCCAGCACGCGCGCGGAATTCGACCGCTGGGCCGCAGGTTTCCGCAGCCGCGCGCAGGCGCAGGGCATCCGCCCGGCCGTGCTGGAGCGGGCCTTCACGGGTATCGGCTATGACCCCTCGGTCATCGAGCGTGACCGCAACCAGTCGGAATTCAAGCGCGAGATCTGGGATTATCTGGACAGCGCCGCCTCGCCCATCCGGGTGGCCAATGGTCAGGCGGCCCTGCAAAAGCACCGCCGCACCCTGCAGGCGATCGAGGATCGTTTCGGCGTCGAGAAAGAGGTGGTCACTGCCATCTGGGGCATGGAAAGCACCTATGGCGAGCGGCGCGGCACGATGGATGTGATCCAGTCGCTGGCGACACTGGCCCATGACGGGCGGCGCGGCGCGTTCTTTGAAAAGCAATTGATCGGCGCCTTGCAGATCATTCAGGCGGGCGACGTGGACCCGCGCCGCATGACCGGAAGCTGGGCCGGGGCCATGGGGCATACGCAGTTCATCCCCACCTCTTACCTGGCTTATGCGGTGGATTTCACCGGGGATGGCAAACGCGACATCTGGTCGGATGATCCCACCGATGCGCTGGCCTCGACCGCCGCTTACCTCAAGCGGTTCGGCTGGACCAAGGGACAGCCATGGGGCGTTGAAGTGCGCCTGCCTGCCGGGTTCAACGCAAACCTTGCCAAGCGTGACATCAAACGCGCACCCTCGGAATGGGCGGCGATGGGCGTGACCGACATGCAGGGGCGCGCGGTGCCGAACCACGGGCAAGCGGCGATCCTGCTGCCCGCTGGCACGGCGGGTGCGGCCTTCATGATCTTTGACAATTTCGGCGTCATCGCGCGGTATAACAACGCCGAGGCCTACGTGATCG
>NCJR01000346.1 GCA_002282555.1 Rhodobacterales bacterium 34-62-10 | reverse complement strand
CTCATCAGATGGAACAGCAGAGGCAGGCCGACTGACGCAACAAGCCCTATGGCCGTAGCCGTACCAGGGTCGCCGAGCGGTAGCCCAAAAATTTTCATGAATGCGATGCTCGCAGTCATCGGGATCGCGTATGTGAGATAAATGACGATGGAATTGCGTCCACAGTACCGGATGAACATCAGCAGGTTGAACCGTGATAGCAGGGCCGAAACGCAGCAGACGGCTGTCGCTCCGGCGAGCCCGAGCAGGAAAGCCCCTGGAAATCCAAGATGCCATTCCAGTTCTACGGCAAACCAATTTCCCAATGCCCACGCAACTACCAGCACGGAGCCTAGTATTGGTCGTAAGCTCGCTTGCCCCGCAAAAGCTAGTATTTGTGGAGCGAATGCAAACCCAATCAGAAAGTACACATACCGGTTGCAGAAGTGTTCCAGAACGGACCAATCAGACTTGATCACCTCAAACTGATACAGCGTTTGCAAGCCAAAGGCAGCAAGCACGAGAACAACGGGCGGTACGTGACGCAGTAGCCTCGTCACGACATAGAAGATCGCCAGCATATGCACGAACCAGAGTGAACTTGTCGGCTCGACGAGGGCAATCAGATTCTGCTTTACGAAGTACCCCGGGGCTTCCAGAAGTACGCGAAAATCTATCAACAATGATTGTATTGCTAGCCACAGCAGGTAGAAATACACGAAGTGCAATACTTTCTTGTCGAAATACTGTTTGGCTGGCGCATGCAGCGTGTGGCTCAGGAATAGCCCGGAAATGAGAAAAAAGTCCGGGATACGGAACGGGGTGGCAAAATTGACGACTGGTTGCAGCCACCCTCTCACGTCAAACGTCCAATAAACGTTATTCACGACGTGAAACATGACAACAAGAATTATGCAAAATCCCTTTGCGTAATCCACCCAGAGAATTCGGGAGCTGTCAGGTCCCATAGGACTTTCCAATCATGTCAGTCACCACGGGAGCACCAAGGGCTTTGCGCAGGTGGCTGCCCATCCACTTGAAGGATGCCTCTACCCTTTGCACTGCTTTTCTCTCGCGGCTCATTACACTTCCGGTCCCCGGGGGAAGATAGAAGTATGGATTTGCTTCCCAGACGATTACCTGTCCATCAGGGTAGATACAGTAATCCACAGCAGCAAAATCCAGACCAAGTGATCGAACGGCGTCGGTTAAGACGTTTGCTTGGCTGACATCACTTTCAAAATAATCGATGTCTTCTTTCAGTTGGCGTTGTAGCCATGCCGGATATAGCCCCAACTTCCGCCGAAGCCGGCCGGGCAGGTCCTGGGGTTTTTGAAACGTGCAGTTTCCAGCGCCTACAATCAAATTGTCTGAAAATAACATATGGCTCGCTTTGACCTCGTCTCCGATCACGAATGCGCGTGCTTTGTGATGGAACTGGCAAAACGGGGAGGCCACGTCGGCGGTGGTGGTTCGGTAAGCGTCGCGGACATTTTTGATTTCTATCAGCACGCTTGGAAAACCCGTCGTTTTCGCCACGCTCTCCAGATCTTTTTCGGAGTTGATAATTACGATCCCGCGCTGGGCGTGTTCGCCATCTGGCCGCAGTATGCAGGGGCCTGCGAACTGTTTGTAGGCATCTAATAGTTCGCTGCTTGTCTCCACTAGCTGCGCCTTAGCGCAAGGGATACCCGCAGCGCTCCAGATGCCCGCTTGAGCAGACTTGCTTGTTCGATTGAGCGATTGGGGATGATTCAAAATGCGAATTTGTCGAGAGGCGGCTGCCTCTGCAATAATCATCGCTTCAAGATAACAATCGGGATATTTCTGCGCCAACGGGTCGCCGAGCCAGAAGACAACCAGTCCGACGTCATTGAGCGATGGGGAAGGGGAGCCGGTTCGATGGACGACTATCTGAGCCGCAAGTTCTGGATCGGACCTTTCGACCACATCGAAAAACGCGCGACCTGTCGGCAAGTGGCGGCCTCGGTCAGTCCCGTGAACCACGAAAAGTACTTTACTCATAACGCGCAAATCGTCCTTGGCTTATTCTTTCAGATGGGAGGATCTGCTGCGATCAATCTCTTAGAAATATGGAGTGCCATTTTCAATAAGTACGTACCGCAAAGAGGTGATTTTTCGCTTAAGGGTTTTTTGGAGTTTTGATTTTGATGCCTGTAAGAGTAGATCGCCGCAAGAATTGATGCGCTTGATAACTGTCTTAGGTTGTAGTCTAGGAGCATACGACCTGCTTGACGTTCCGACACCAGAACTCAGTAGCCAAGGGCATACTAGAGAGAGATGAAAATTCATGGACAAGGCTGAAGTCTACCGCCAGCTCAAGGAAGAAATCGACAGCGTCGTGGCCGGGGAAACCTCCGATACCGCCCGCTATGCGTCGGCGGCCTG
>NCJR01000345.1 GCA_002282555.1 Rhodobacterales bacterium 34-62-10 | reverse complement strand
GTCGTATGACCTCTGATGATACCGATGAAATCCTGCGCGGCGCGGCGCTTTATGCACAGACCGAGGACGGTATCGTGCCGTGGCGCGAACGCCCCGTGATCTTCCGCAAGCAGAGCCTTGCGCGCCTTCCCAAAATGGAGCTTTGACATGTCCGATCTGACCAAAATCCCCGTCACTGTCATCACCGGCTTTCTGGGATCGGGCAAGACCACGCTGATCCGGCATCTGATGCAGAACCCGCAGGGCAAGCGGCTGGCCATACTGGTCAACGAGTTCGGCACCGTGGGCGTGGACGGCGATATCCTCAAAGCCTGCGCGGACGAGAATTGCCCCGAAGAGAATATCGTCGAACTGGCCAATGGCTGCATCTGCTGCACTGTGGCCGATGATTTCATCCCCACGATCGAGGCGCTTCTGGCGATGCCGCAGCGGCCGGACCATATTATCATCGAAACCTCCGGTTTGGCACTGCCCAAACCACTGTTGAAGGCGTTCGACTGGCCCGCGATCCGCTCCAAGATTACCGTGGACGGCGTGATCGCGCTGGCTGATGCCGAGGCGGTGGCGGCGGGGCGTTTCGCGCCCGATGTGGCGATGCCGAGGCGGTGGCGGCGGGGCGTTTCGCGCCCGATGTGGCGGCGGTGGATGCACAGCGTCTTGCGGACGACTCACTGGATCACGAGACACCGCTCTCCGAGGTGTTCGAGGACCAGATCGCCTGCGCCGATGTGGTGCTGCTGTCCAAGGCTGATCTGGCGGGCGAGGCCGGTCTTGCGGCGGCGCGCAAGGTGATCGAGGCGGAAACGCCGCGCAAGCTGCCGATCATCGCCATGACCGACGGTGTGATCGATCCGCGGGTGATCATCGGCCTGAACGCGGCGGCCGAGGATGATTTGGATGCGCGCCCCAGCCATCACGACGGTCATGACGACCACGAGCACGAGGATTTCGATTCCATCGTCGTGGCGCTGGACGAGGTCGCGGATATCGACGATCTGGTCGCCCGCGTGCAGCGTTTGTCGCGCGAGCAGGATATCCTGCGGGTGAAGGGCTATATCGCGGTGACGGGCAAGCCGATGCGTCTTCTGTTGCAAGCCGTGGGGGAACGTGTGCGCCATCAGTTCGACCGTCCATGGGGAGAGACCCCGCGCCAGTCGCGTCTTGTTGTCATCGCGGAGCATGACAATATCGACGCTGCCGCGATCCACCGAGTTTTGCAGGGCTAAGGGCACATCATGCACGTCGTCTTCCGCGAATCCCATGGTCTGGAAGAGGCTGAAACCCCGTTCGATCCGGGGCAGGACCCTGCCGATCTAGTGGTGTTGTCCTTCTCGGACAGTGACCTCGGGGCGTTCGCGGCGGGCTGGCACCGTGCAGCGGGTGCTTTGCCAGCTCTTAGGCTGCAGAATATCGTTGCGCTGAAACATCCCGTCTCGGTCGATACCTATATTGAGAACACCCTTTCGGGGGCAAAGGCGATCCTGATCCGTCTGATCGGAGGGGAGGCTTACTGGCCTTACGGTCTGGCCTCCATTCAGGATCTGGCGCGCAGGCGCGGAATTGCGCTGGCAGTGCTGCCTGCGGACGGGCGGCCCGATCCGGCGCTTGATGCTTTGTCCACCCTGCCGGTTTCGACCCTGCGGCGTCTGTCGGAGTTGTGCGAGGCGGGTGGCGCTGTGGCGGCGCAGGCGGCTTTGGCGCAGTTGTGCATTGCAGCGGGACTTTATGCAGGGCCTGTGCCCGGCAACAAGCGCGTGCCCGATATGGGGTTCTATGATCCTGATCAGGGGGTGATTGCCGCGCCGCCTGCGGATGGGCCTTTCGTGCTGGTAAGCTTTTACCGCTCCTACCTGACAGCGGCGGATACATCGCCCGTGGATGTGTTGATCCGCGAATTGCGCGCCGCTGGCTTTGCGGCTTGCGGGGTCTTCGCGCCGTCGCTCAAGGCGGCGGGGTTTGCCGACTGGCTGCGCCCTTGGCTGGATCAGGCGCCGCCTGTGGCGATTGTGAATGCAACAGCGTTTTCTGCCCGCGCAGAGGATGGAACAACGCCCTTTGATATGGCGGATTGTCCGGTGTTTCAGGTGGCCTTGTCCACGGCGCGCAGGCAGGATTGGGCCTTGTCGGACCGTGGCCTGTCGCCTGCAGACCTTGCCATGCATGTGGTTCTGCCCGAGGTGGACGGGCGCATGTTTGCTGGTCTTGTATCCTTCAAATCCCCCGGCAAGCGCGATCCTGATTTGCAATTCTCGCGCTTCGCGCACCGTGCCGATGCGGCGCGGGTGGCTGTGGTGGTGGGCAAGATCAAGGCGTGGCATGATCTGGCGGTGACGGCAGCAGATAACCGGAGGCTGGCACTTGTTCTGTCCAACTATCCGGGGCGCGCACATCAGCTGGCGCATGCTGTCGGTATGGATGCGCTGGCCTCGACCGAGGCTTTGCTGGCTGATCTGGCGGCTGCGGGCTATGATGTTGCGGCGGGGACGGGGCTGGGTGCTGCGCTGATGGATGCGCGGATGGACTGGCCGTTGGCCGATTATCTGGCAGCGTTGGAGGGCTTGCCGCAAGCCTTGCGCGACGATCTGTTTGCGGCATGGGGTGGTCCTGCCGATGATCCGGCTTGCACCGGCGGGGTGTTCCGCTTTGCCGCGCTGCGCCGTGGCAATGCGCTGATCGCGCTGCAACCAGAGCGCGGCGATGTCGTCACGCGGGACGGGGATTACCACGATCTCGCGCGGGTACCGCGTCATTTCTATGTAGCGTTTTACCTTTGGCTACGGGCGCAAGCGCCGCATGCGCTGATCCATATGGGCGCGCATGGTACTCTGGAATGGCTGCCGGGCAAATCTGTTGCCCTGTCGGGCGATTGCTGGCCCGAGGCGCTGATCGGCACCTTGCCTGTCATCTATCCTTTCATCGTCAACGACCCCGATCGGCACCTTGCCTGTCATCTATCCTTTCATCGTCAACGACCCCGGCGAGGCGGCGCAGGCCAAGCGGCGCATTGGGGCGCTGACCTTGGGCCATCTGCCGCCGCCTTTGGCGCAGACTGAAATTCCGGCAGGGATGCAGCGGCTGGAGCGGCTTCTGGATGAGTTTTCCACCGCTGACGGGCTGGACCCTGCACGGCGTGACCGTTTGATCGGGGATATTCTGGGCGAAGCGCGGGCATCAGGTGTCGAGGCTGATCTTGGCCTGCCGGAAGGCGCAAGCCCTGCCGAGGCGCTGACACGGCTGGACCGTTTTGTCTGCGATATTAAGGAAAGCCAATATGGAGAGGGGCTGCATGTTCTGGGGCGCGGCGCTTGTGGCGATGCGGAACGTGACGGGCTGATCCGCGCGCTCGCGGGCAAGCGTGTGGCGGCGGGGCCATCCGGCTCGCCCGCGCGGGGACGCTCGGACGTGCTTCCAACGGGGCGCAACCTCTATGCTGTCGATCCGCGCGCCGTGCCTTCGCGGGGGGCCCATGCCCAAGGCGTCAAGCTGGCCGAAGAGGTGTTGCGCAAGCATTTGCAGGATCACGGCGACTGGCCGCGCGGCTTGGTCATTGACCTTTGGGGCAGTGCCACGATGCGGACTGCGGGCGAGGAATTCGCGATGGCGCTGCATCTTGCGGGGCTGGCGCCTGTCTGGGATGCGGGATCAGCGCGGGTGTCGGGGGTCGAGGTGGTGCCGCTGGCGCTACTGGACCGACCGCGCATCGACGTGACATTGCGGGTGTCGGGCCTGTTCCGGGATGTGTTTCCAGGGCTGGCGACCATGTTCGAAACAGGGGCTGCGGCCTTGGCCGAACGGGACGAGGCTGATGATTTCAACCCCTACCGCGCCAAGGCAGCCCGCGTTTTCGGCCCCAAGCCCGGACAGTACGGCCTTGGAATGGGCGCTGCGATGGACGAATTCACAAAAGAGGCGCGTGCGGCTGCGGGCGAGGCATGGCTTGCCGCGTCAAGCTGGGCCATCGGTGCGGACGGGCTATCGCGTGATGATCGCGCGGGGCTTGAGGCGCGGTTGCAAGGGGCCGACAGCTTTGTGCATGCGCAAGACCTGCCGGAAAGTGATCTGCTGCTGGCGGGCGACTATGCAGCACATGAGGCTGGATTTGCCGCTGCCATGGCGCGGATCGGGGCGGCTGCGCCTGCGCTTTATCATCTGGACGCCTCGCAGCCCGACCGCCCGCGCGCGCGCGGGCTTACCGAAGAGATCGCTCGCGTGGTGCGGGCGCGGGCCAGCAATCCGGCTTGGGCTGACGGGATGATGGCGCATGGTTTCCGTGGAGCAGCCGAAATTACCGCAACGCTAGAGAACATGGCTGCTTTCGCTCATCTGGGAGGCGTCGTGCCGCCGCACTTATTTGATGCATATCACGAGGCCACTCTTGGCCGCGAGGACTTGGTGGCTTTCATGGAGCGCGAGAATCCTACCGCCTTGGCTGCAATGCGTGATGTGTTCCACAGGTTGCGCGGTGCGGGGCTATGGGTGACGCGGCGCAACTCGATTGCGGCTGCGCTGGAGGCGGATGCATGAGCGCCGCGAAGGATTTCGCCGTGATGGGCTGGTGCCCTGGAGCCTTGCGCCCGATGATGTCGGGCGACGGATTGGTGG
>NCJR01000344.1 GCA_002282555.1 Rhodobacterales bacterium 34-62-10 | reverse complement strand
CTGCACCCGCCACCCGGGCCGCCATGCAAAACAACAACCGGCATTCCTTGAGGATTGCCCGACTGCTCCATATAGACGGTGTGGCCATCGCCCACGTCGATCATCCGCTGGTCGAACGGATCAACCGGCGGGTGCAGATAGTGGACTGCGCTTTTTTGGCCCAAGAATTTGTCCATGACGATCCTATATACCGGATGGAGGTAAAAGAGCACATGGAGAGCAGAATGCAAGCCGGTCAGACCACAGTTGATCCTGCGGAAGTCGCCAAATTCGAGGCGATGGCTGCCGAATGGTGGGATCCCAAGGGCAAGTTCAAGCCGCTTCACATGCTGAATCCCTGCCGTCTGGACTATATCACGCGGCAGATCGCGGGCGAGTTTGCACGGGATCTGAATGGAACGGAACCGTTCAAGGGCTTGCGGATTCTGGATATCGGCTGTGGTGGGGGGTTGCTGTCGGAACCCATGGCGCGACTGGGGGCGGATGTGGTGGGCGCAGATGCGGCGCCCCGGAATATCCCCGTGGCGCAGGTTCATGCCGAACAATCCGGCCTGACCATCGACTATCGTCACACCACGGCCGAGGATCTTGCCGCGGCGGGCGAACAGTTCGACGTCGTGCTGAACATGGAAGTCGTGGAACATGTGGCCGACCCATTGGCCTATCTGACCGCGTGTCGGCAGCTGCTGAAACCGGGCGGGCTGCACATCTGCTCGACCATCAACCGCAATCCGAAGAGTTTTGCCATGGCCATCGTCGGGGCGGAATATGTCATGCGATGGCTGCCCAAAGGCACGCATGAGTGGAACAAGTTCATCACGCCGGACGAATTGTTCGATCTGTTGCGGAATGCAGGGCTTGATCCGGTGGATCGCAAGGGATTCGTCTTCAATCCGGTTTTGTGGTCATGGTCGCTGTCGGATCGCAACCTGAGCGTGAACTATGTGACCGCAAGCCTCAAACCCGCCTGAAACGCGGTTCTGAGTATTTGGGGAACGATGAAGGGCTGGCTCAATCCTCTTCCAGCTTGAGGCGGAGTTCGCGCAGGATCGGAATGGCGGCGCGCACCTTCTCGTCGCCAAGTTCCGAGATCAACTCGGCAATCATGGGCGAGATGGCGTCCAGCGCCGCATCGCGGGCGCGGCGTCCTGCGGGGCTGATAGCCACCATCTTGCGGCGTGCATCGTCCCAATCCGGGCGGATGTGAACATAGCCGGCCCATTCCAGCTTGCCCAAGGTGTTGGTCATGGCCCCGCGCGTGACGTGAAAACTTTTCGCCAGTTGAGCAGGTGTGCGTTCCGCGCCATAGCGGGCCAGATGATTGAGCACCGAGAAATGCGAGATTTCCATCCCCTTGGGCAGCACTTTGGACAAACGGTTTCTGACCAGTTGATCGGCGGTCAGAATCTCGCTGAACAGGGCGACGGCAAGGGAATTGCTGCTGTCAGACATCGGGCGCTGTGAACTTTCGGTCATGGGTCAGCGCGGGCACGCGCGCCCGTGCTTGTGCCACGGCGTCCATGTCCAGATCAACAAAAGTGATACCCGGCGACGTGCCCGCATCAGCCATAACGTCGCCCCAGGGCGAGATCACCATGCTATGCCCATATGTGCGGCGCGTGCCCCCCGTCGAAGAGGGGTGCAAGCCGGTTTGGGCAGGGGCCAGAACATAACATCCCGTCTCGATCGCGCGGGCGCGCAGGAGCGGTTCCCAATGCGCAGCGCCCGTCACAGGCGAGAAGGCCGCAGGAACCGTCAGGATCTGCGCACCGGCCTGCGCCAGTGTGCGATGCAGATGCGGGAAGCGGATGTCATAGCAGACCGTCAGCCCGATCCGGGCGAAACCGGCATCGGCCAGAACCGCCCGCTCGCCGGGGCGGAAACCTGCTGATTCCTTGTAGGTTTCCGCTTCTGAAACCTGCACATCGAACATGTGGATCTTGTCATACCACGCCTGAATCTCTCCATCGGGTGCGACGAGGAAGGAACGATTGGCAAAGCGGCCGTCCGCATCCGAAGTCTTGAGCGCGAGGGAGCCGATCAGCAGCCACAGGCCCAACCTTGCCGCCTCATCGCGCAGACCTGCAAGGGTCGCATCATCCTCTTGCATGGCCAGAACCGCCCTCTGTTGATCACGGCTTGAGGAGACGCAGTTCGTCACCTCGGGTGTCAGAACGAACCCCGCGCCTTGATCCGCGGCCTGTTGCATCATCTTGCGGACAATCCCGAGGTTCTCCTTCGGGTCATCGCTTGAGGTCAGTTGCAACAGCGCAGTTTTCATGTGGTGTCAGCCTTGCAGCAGGGAGTCGAGCTTGCCTGCGGTTTCGAGAGCATACAGATCATCGCAACCGCCGACATGCGTGGCGCCGATAAAGATCTGCGGCACAGTGCGTC
>NCJR01000343.1 GCA_002282555.1 Rhodobacterales bacterium 34-62-10 | reverse complement strand
ATCACCGATGAAAACGTCGCGAAACGTCATCTGGACGCGTTGCGCGCCGGTCTTGCCACCGCCGGCATCACGATGGAGGCGCTGGTTTTACCCCCGGGAGAGACGACGAAAAGCTGGCCCCATCTGACGACATCCGTCGAATGGTTGCTGGAGCAAAAAGTCGAGCGCAAGGACGTGGTCATTGCCTTTGGCGGCGGCGTGATCGGGGATCTGGTGGGTTTCGCCGCCGCGATCCTGCGGCGTGGCGTGCGTTTCGTGCAAATCCCCACCAGCCTGCTGGCACAGGTCGACAGCTCGGTCGGGGGGAAGACCGGGATCAACTCGGCCCATGGTAAGAACCTGATCGGTGCCTTCCACCAACCCTGCCTTGTCTTGGCCGATACCGCGGTTCTGGACACCCTGACGGCGCGCGACTTTCTGGCGGGCTATGGCGAGGTGGTGAAATACGGACTGTTGGGAGATTACGCTTTCTTTCAATGGCTTGAAGATAACGCCTTACGCGCTGCATCAGGCGATATGGACGCGCGTATTCATGCCGTGACCCGCTCGGTCCAGATGAAGGCCGAGATCGTGGCAAGGGACGAGACCGAGGAAGGCGACCGCGCGCTTCTGAACCTTGGTCACACCTTCTGCCACGCGCTTGAAGCTGCTACTGGCTATTCCGACCGGCTGCTGCATGGCGAGGGGGTTTCCATCGGCTGCGCGCTGGCCTTTGAGCTTTCGGCCCGGCTTGGCCTATGCCCGCAAGAAGACCCCAGCCGATTGCGCGCCCATCTGCGCAACTTGAAGATGAAGGTTGATCTATCCGATATTCAAGGCGATTTGCCGGATGCAGACGGTCTGATCACGCTGATGGCGCAGGACAAGAAAGTTTCCGACGGCAAGCTGACCTTCATTCTGGCGCGCGGGATCGGTCAGGCCTTCATCACCCGCGACGTGCCGCGCGAGGTGCTGCACAAACTGCTGTCCGACGCGCTGGCCAACCGCGCCTGAGTGTTTTATCTGACCGGCAATCCTCTCGAGGGTGGTCAGACCAGATCAACAAGGGGGGCAGACAGCCCCCCATTGCCATTAACTCAGTCAGCGATCCGCACCAAAGCGTGGCGCTTTTTTCCCGCGCTCAGCTTGACGGTGCCCGCCAGACGCGCGGCATCCAGCAGCAGACCCGCATCGCTGACATCGATATCGTCCAGCTTTGCGCCACCTTCGGCGATCAGCCGCTTGGCCTCTTTGCCCGATGCAGCCAACCCGCTGCGCACGATCAGTTGCACGATGGAGATGCCGTCGCCCACCTCGGCTGCTGTTATCTCCAGCGTCGGCAGGTCATCGCCCATGCCACCCTTTTCGAACACTTCGCGCGCGGTCGCCTCGGCTGCCGCAGCCGCCTCTGCCCCGTGCAAAAGGGTCGTGACCTCATTGGCAAGAACAATCTTGGCCGCGTTGATCTCGGACCCCTGCAATGCCCCTAGGCGCTCGCATTCCTCCAGCGGCAGATCTGTATAAAGCTTCAGGAACCGCCCGGTATCCGCATCGGTCGTGTTGCGCCAGAACTGCCAGAAGTTATAGGGCGACAGCATATCCGCATTCAGCCAGATCGCACCGCCTGCCGATTTGCCCATCTTGCGCCCGTCGCTTGTGGTCAGAAGCGGGGTGGTCAGACCAAACACCTGTGTGTCGATCACCCGGCGCGTCAGATCAATCCCATTGACGATATTGCCCCACTGATCCGATCCGCCCATCTGCAACCGCACACCGTAGCGGCGGTTCAGCTCCATGAAATCATAGGCTTGCAGGATCATATAGTTGAACTCAAGGAAGGACAGCGATTTGTCGGGATCGTTCAGCCGCGACTTGACGCTGTCAAAGCTCAGCATCCGGTTGATCGAGAAATGCCGCCCGATATCGCGCAGGAACTCAAGGTAATTCAACTGATCCAGCCATTCGGCATTGTTCAGCATGACAGCACCAGTGGCGCTGTCACCGTAGTCAAGGTAGCGACCGAAAACCTGCCCCATACCGGCGATATTCTCGTCGATCTGCGCCGCACTCAGCATCGGCCGTTCGTCCGACCGAAAGCTGGGATCGCCCACCTTGGTCGTGCCGCCGCCCATCAGGGTCACCGGCTTGTGGCCCGTCTTTTGCAGCCAACGCAGCAGCATGATGTTCAGCAAATGTCCCACATGCAGCGATTTCGCCGTGGCATCATAGCCGATATAGGCCGGAACCACACCCGCGATCAGCGCATCATCCAGCCCCTGAAGGTCGGTGCAATCGGCCAGAAATCCACGCGCAGTGATGATGCGCAGGAATTCCGATTTCGGGCGGTAGGTCATCTCTCTTGTCCCTTGGTGGTTTGCGCGGCATGTATAGTGCGCAAGGCGGGACATGCAAACCGC
>NCJR01000342.1 GCA_002282555.1 Rhodobacterales bacterium 34-62-10 | reverse complement strand
CTCATAAATGGCGGTCGCCACGTCCGACACCTCGGCCCGCGTCGGCATCGGGCTCTCGATCATCGATTCCAGCATCTGCGTCGCCACGATCACGGGTTTGGCCACCGCACGGCACCGCCGCACCAGCCGCTTCTGGATCGGCGGCACGTTCTGCACCGGCAGTTCCACCCCCAGATCGCCGCGCGCGACCATGATCCCGTCGCTGACCGCCAGAATGTCGTCGAAACACTTCACCGCCGCAGGCTTCTCGATCTTCGACAGGATCGCCGCCCGCCCCGCCGCCAGTCCCCGCGCCTCCAGCACATCCTCGGGCCGCTGCACGAATGACAGCGCCAGCCAATCCACGCCCAAGGCACAGGCAAATTCCAGATCCTTGCGATCCTTGTCCGACAGCGCCGCCAAGGGCAGCACCACATCCGGCACGTTCACCCCCTTGCGGTTGGAAATCACACCCCCCACCGTCACCGTGCAATCGGCAAAATCCGGCCCGCAATCGCGCACCGTCAGACGGATCTTGCCATCATTGACCAACAGGTTCGCGCCGGGTTCCAATGCCGCGAAAATCTCGGGATGCGGCAGGCAGACGCGCGCCGCGTCCCCCTCGGCAGGGTCCAGATCCAGACGGAAATCCGCGCCCTCAACCAACTCTTCCTCACCGCGCGCAAAACTACCTACCCGCAGCTTTGGCCCCTGAAGGTCGGCCAGAATCGCAATCGGGCTGTCCAGATCCTGTTCAATCTGCCGGATGATCGCATGCCGCGCCCGGATATCGTCATGCGTGCCGTGGCTCATGTTCAGGCGGAACACATCCGCCCCCGCCTCATGCAAAGCGCGGATCATCGCGTAATCATTGGACGCAGGCCCAAGCGTTGCCACGATCTTCACGTTCCGATGCCGTCTCATGCTGTCATCCTTCGGTCTGCAACCTGTCATATCTCATGTTATCGCTAACAATCGCTGAATCCCGACCGCCATGCAATTCCATTCCATCCGTTTCTGTCCTAGGTCTTCGCCAAAGGAAATGACAGCCCCATGACGCAATCAAGACACAGATCACATGACATACGCCCCTTATGAAATTTCCGGCGCAGACCGGGCCTCGCGCTGGCTGGTCACCTGCGACCACGCCGCCAATACCGTGCCCGATTTCGTGAACGGCGGCGATCTGGGTCTGGCCCCCTGCGACATGCAACGTCACATCGCCTATGACGTGGGCGCCGCAGGCGTCAGCCGCGCACTGGCGCAGGCGCTGGATTGCCCCGCGATCCTGTCCAACTTCTCGCGCCTCGTGATCGATCCCAACCGCGGCGAGGATGACCCCACCCTCCTGATGAAACTCTATGACGGCACGATCATCCCCGCCAACCGCCACGCCGGGCGGGACGAGCTCGAAACACGCCTCAACCGCTGCTACCGCCCCTATCACACGGCGCTGGCGGAATTGGCCGCACGCCGCGACGACACTGTGATCGTGTCCATCCACAGCTTCACCCCGCAACTGATGGGCCGCCCGCCGCGCCCCTGGCATGTGGGTGTGCTCTATGCCGCCGACACCCGCTTCGCGCGCCCCTTGCTCGCCCATCTGCGCGCTGAGGCTGATCTTTGCATCGGCGAGAATGAGCCCTACGGTGGTCATCTGCCCGGTGACGCCATCGCCCGCCACGCCATCGCATGGCAACGCCTCAATGCACTGATCGAGGTGCGAAATGACCTCATCGCCACACCCGCCCAGCAAACCCACTGGGCGCAGCGCCTCGCCCCGATCCTGCAACAGGCACTCGCCGATACCGGCCAGTAACAAGGAGACACCCATGGACGACCAGACCCGTACCGAACTCGAGGCCGCCGCCTTCCGCGCCCTGCGCGATCACCTGATGGTGCAGCGCCCCGATGTGCAGAATATCGACCTGATGAACCTTGCAGGCTTCTGCCGCAACTGCCTCAGCCGCTGGTACCAGGAAGCCGCGAACGCCCGCGACATCCCCATGACCAAGGACGAAGCCCGCGAGATCTTCTACGGCATGCCCTATGACGACTGGCGCGCGCAGCAGACCGAGGCCAGCCCCGAAAAGAAAGCCGCCTTCGACGTGGCCTTCGCCGAAAACGTCACGAAAAAAGCGCCGAAGTAACCCCCGGCGCCGCTCTTCTTCTTGCTGAAAATATCCAATCCCAAGGCAAAGCCTCAGACCGCCGCCTTCAGGCTCTCATCCAGATAGATCTCGCGCAGCCGTGCCGCCACGGTGCCGGGCGCGCCGGTGCCGACCTTGGCCCCGTCGATCTCGACCACTGGCATCACAAAGGTCGATGCGGATGTGATGAAGGCCTCATCCGCCGCCTGCGCCTCGGCGATGGTGAAAGGCCGCTCCTCCACTTCCATCTGCGCCTCCTGCGCGAACCGCAGCACA
>NCJR01000341.1 GCA_002282555.1 Rhodobacterales bacterium 34-62-10 | reverse complement strand
GCATGTCGAACATGGTGCAGGAGGTGGCCTCAGCATATTCCCCGATGGTGAAACTCTTGCCGTAGCGATGGCCCACGACGCCTTCCGAGAGCTCGAAATGGTCGCCGTGAAACGTCACGCGGGTATTGGCGACGTTGAAGGACAGAAAGCCGTAGGTGCCCGCCGGATAGAGCGGCAGCTCGATGCCCGTGTTGAGCGCGCCCAAAAATCCCACCAACTCTCCCGATCCGGCTGACAGCAGGCGCGGCCTGAGCTCGGTCAGCCCCGAGAGGAAGACGTTCACAGCCTCACCGAGGCGCTGCAGGCGTTTGCGGGTCTCCTCCTTCAGTCGGTCCGGCGCGCTGCGGCCGAGGTGCGGCAGGAGGCTTTTCGGAGGCGGGCGGTGAATGACGGTGAGCGTCAGTGTTTTGTCGCGGAGCCCGCTGGTCTCGAGTTTCGCGCGCCAGCGCCGGTCCACCTCGCCTGCGAAGCTGTCCTCGCGGATGGGGTCGAGATCAGGTTTGATGGCCTTGGAGACCTTGTGGACGTAATAGCTGAATTCCGGCCCGAGCTGCGCGACGATGCGGGCAAAAAGCGCCGTCACCTTGTCGAGATAGGCATCGTCCGTCGTGTAGCTGTTGATCCCCTCGAGCCGGATGCAGCGGAAGAGCTCGTTGACCCGGGTGCGCACGGTCTGGTCGTCGACGAGGCTCACATAGGGCAGCATATGCGCGAGGCGGGTCTCGCGCGCATACCAGTCTGGCGTCATTGTGCGGGCATCGAGCGCAGTATCACGGGCGTCATCACGGGGCATAGCTGTCCCCGCCATGGATGGACCTGTTGCGCGTGGGCGGTGTCTCCTGCAGGGCCGTCATCATCACGTCGATGAAACGCGGGTCCCAATCCGCGGCCTTCCACAGCACCGGATAGAGCAGGGCCGCGACAGCCAGCACCCCGATGTGCTGGACCCAGACGAACAAGAGCACCGAACCGAAGAGCCAGACCATCGCGTACATGATGGGCAGGCCCAGAAGCTTCGGCGGGCGCACGAGGCCGAGAAAGAGAGGCGCGCGCTCAGCCACCGGCAAAGACCGCGGCAACGATGGTGGGGGCGGCGGCAACACCAGCGATGCCCACGAGGACCCAGAGCGCCTGGCGCAGATCGATGATGTTGAAGAACCAGCTCAAGAAGACGCCGAGAACGGCGAGTGTGGCGATGACAACGCCAAGTGGGCCGGTCAGCGCATCGACGATGCCCTGTAACAGGCTCTGGATCGGGGAGAGATCAATGCTCTGGGCGAGGGCGGGTTCGGCAATCAGCAGGAATAGCGCCAGCGAGGCGACAAAGAGGTTTGAAATCTGTTTCATGAATTTGATCCTTCCAATCGGGCTACGACAGCCATGACGCGGGCCACGTGGTTCTGGGTTTCTCGGTAGGGGGGAACGCCGCCATACTGGCGGACCGCATCGGGCCCCGCGTTGTAGGCCGCCAGCGCCAGATGCGGATCGCCGAAGGTTTCCAGCATCATCGCGAGGTAGCGGGCGGACCCGTCGAGGTTCTGCAGCGGATCACGCGGGTCGACGCCCAGATCACGCGCAGTTGCTGGCATCAATTGACCAAGGCCAATGGCACCCGCACTTGAAATCGCATCCTGCCGGTAGGCGCTCTCAACCTCGATATTGGCGCGGTAGAGAGCCAGCCAATCCCTCACGGAGAGCTCTGCGCGCCGCAGGCCCGGATGGCCGGCATAGCGCAGGGCCGTTGCCTCGATGCCTAAGAGAACGTCTGCGCGGGGCAGGGGTGCTGGCTGGGCGAGTGCCGCAAACCTCAGCGCGTCAGGTTCGGAAGCTGCTTCAGTCTCGCCAAGAATGGCCAAACCATCGGACGCCGATCCCTGACCAATCCCGTCATTGTAGTTTCGAGCAAAGCTGCTTTGGGAGCGGGACGGGGTCAGAGAGCCGTCGCTCTCCATGACCAGGACCATTTGAGCTGAGGCAGGTGCTGCGACCAGCCAGAGACAGACGAGGTTAGCTGCCAGCGCCCTTGTCTGATGGGGCTTTGTCTGGCGGCGCAAGTTTGTGCGTACGGCTTGTCCCCGCCTCAAGCGGCAGGTCGACATGCGCAAAACCAAGGCCAATGAAGAAAGACACCACGCCGGAGATCGTCTTGAACTCGCGGATCTTGATATCGTTGTAGGTCGTCCGCGTGCGGGCGGTGACCAGGAGCTTTTCCACCCCGTCATCAGAGACAACGCGCATGATCCAGACCCCGTAATAGCTGGGGCCTTTCTTATGTGCCGACTCCTGGCACAGGATTTCTGCGCTATAGCCGCTTTCCACGAGCTCGCGGAACCTGGCTTCCGTAACCACATTTGGTGCTTCGATGTCCCAGTTCATGGCCCGGCTCACGCTTTCTCCAATGGCGC
>NCJR01000340.1 GCA_002282555.1 Rhodobacterales bacterium 34-62-10 | reverse complement strand
CACCAGATTTAGGTTCTGGCGCCGCAAGGCGTGGGGGTTCAAGTCCCTCCACCCGCACCAGAGATATGGAAAAGGACGAAAAGAATGCAGGTCACCGAGACCCTGAAAGACGGCCTCAAGCGTGAGTACGAGATCATCGTGACAGCCGCCGAGCTGGAAGCGAAGGTCAACGAGAAACTGGCCGAGGCTCAGCCCGAAGTTGAGATGAAGGGCTTCCGCAAGGGCAAGGTGCCGATGGCGCTGCTGAAAAAGCAGTTCGGCCCGCGTATTCTGGGCGAAGCGATGCAGGAAAGCGTCGATGGCGCCATGGGCCAGCACTTCGAAACCACAGGCGATCGTCCGGCGCTGCAGCCGCAGGTGACCATGGTCGACGGTGAAAACTGGAAAGAAGGTCAGGACGTCAAGGTCAAGCTGGCCTATGAAGCCCTCCCCGAGATCCCCGAACTGGACGTGACCAGCGTCACGCTCGAGCGTCTGGTGGCCAAGGCCGATGACGCCGCCATCGACGAGGCGCTGGCATCGCTGGCCGAAACCGTTCAGGATTTCACCGACCGCAAGAAAGGCTCCAAAGCCAAGGACGGCGACCAGATCGTGTTCGACTTCGTCGGCAAGGTCGATGGTGAAGCCTTCGAGGGCGGCTCCGCCGAAGATTACCCGCTGGTGCTGGGCTCCGGCTCCTTCATCCCCGGCTTCGAGGAACAACTGGTCGGCGTCAAAGCCGGCGAGGAGAAGGCCGTCACGGTCAAGTTCCCCGATGAATACGGTGCCGCGCATCTGGCCGGCAAGGAAGCCGTGTTCGATTGCACCGTGAAAGCGGTCAAGGAACCCAAAGCCGCCGCCATCGACGACGAACTGGCCAAGAAATTCGGCGCCGAGGATCTGGCCGCCCTGAAAACCCAGATTTCCCAGCGTCTTGAGGCCGAATATGCCGGTGCCGCGCGCGCGGTGATCAAGCGCGGCCTTCTGGATGCGCTGGACGGTCTGGTCACCTTCGACCTGCCGCCAAGCCTTGTGGATGCCGAAGCAAACCAGATCGCGCATCAGCTGTGGCACGAAGAAAACCCCGACGTGCACGATCACAACCACGACCGGATCGAACCCACGGAAGAGCACAAGAAACTCGCCGTGCGCCGCGTGCGTCTGGGTCTGCTCCTGGCCGAAACCGGTCGCAAGGCCGAGATCGAGGTGACCGATGCCGAAATGACCCAAGCGGTCATGGCGCAGGCGCGTCAGTATCCGGGGCAGGAGCGTCAGTTCTTCGAATTCATCCAGCAGAACGCCCAGATGCAGCAGCAACTGCGCGCCCCGATCTTCGAAGACAAGGTCGTCGATCACATCCTGGCCAAAGCCAATGTGACCGAGAAAGAGGTCAGCAAGGACGATCTGCAAAAAGCAGTCGAGGCGCTGGACGAGGAGTGATCCCGTCCGACCGATAAGGGTCCGCAAGGACCCGCAGAGGTCACCCAGTGATCAAGGGCCACCTTCCGGGGTGGCCCTTTTGCGTTGCGCGCAACAGGTGGCGCAAAACACCACATCAGGCATGAAAAGACCGCGCAGGGTGGGCCTGCGCGGTCTCAAGGCAAGGTGTCTTGCAACAGTAGAGCCTATGGCGTTCCGATTTTACCCTGAGATCAAGTTCATTACCTCACGCGTTGAAATCCTTGATTTCAGGCAGCGTCAGGTAATTCAGGTTCAATCGATGACGCTTTAGCGGCCCATGTCCTCGCCGTCTTCGTTCGCGGCACCGATCTCGTCGAACAGCTCGGAAATCTCGAATTCCGCCTCTGCTTCGGCCTCGGCTGCCAGTTCCCGGATCGATTTGCCCGCGGCCTGCAATTCGGCCTCTTCGGGCGAACGCGCGACGTTCAGGTGAATGGTCACCTCAACCTCGGGGTGCAGGGTCACGGACACGTCATGCAGGCCCAGTTCCTTGATCGGACGGGTCAACACGATCTGCTTGCGGTCGATGGTGAAACCGCCGGTCGCAGCCGCATCAGCCGCATCGCGCGGCGTGACCGAGCCGTAAAGCGCGCCGCCATCCGAGGCGGAACGAATCACGACGAAAGTCTCACCACCCAGGCGTTCGCCCAGGGCTTCGGCTTCCTTGCGGGTTTCAAGGTTCTGCGCTTCCAGCTGCACCTTGCGGGCCGCAAAGTCCGCGATGTTGCGCTCGGACGCGGACAGCGCCTTGCCCTGCGGCAGCAGGTAGTTGCGGGCGAAGCCGGACTTGACGTTGACCACGTCTCCCATCTGGCCCAGCTTGGCCACGCGCTCAAGAAGGATAACTTGCATCTGCTTTTCTCCTTACTTCACGGCATAGGGCAGCAGGGCCAGGAACCGGGCGCGCTTGATGGCGCGCGACAGTTCGCGCTGCTTCTTGGCCGAAACGGCGGTGATGCGGGACGGCACGATCTT
>NCJR01000055.1 GCA_002282555.1 Rhodobacterales bacterium 34-62-10 | reverse complement strand
CGGTTGGTCGATCTGCCGCTCGACGTGAAATTCCAGTGGCATAACAGCATACGGCTGTTTCCGGGCGATGCTGATGCACCACCAGAGCCGAGTCCCGTCATGTTAAGCGCCGCAGGGATGCACTTGCCGATCCGATATTCGAGCAAGGAACGGGCCGTGCTGGAATTGCTCGACGAGTTGCCCGAGCGCGAAAGCTTCCACCAGGTTGACGCTCTGATGGAGGGGCTGAGCGACCTCAGTCCGCGCCGCCTGCAAACCCTGTTGGAAGCGTGCGCGAGCGTGAAGGTGAAGCGGCTTTTCCTGTTCTTTGCCGACCGCCACCGCCATGCTTGGCGATCCCGGCTCGACGTGCCCCGCGACGCCCATCTGACCGACCTGCGCTATCGCGGATCAGGCTGGCCCGGCCTCATGCAGGCGCGCTTCCGCGATGCTGACGGGGTCGCGCATACCACCAAAGGCATCCCCTATGCCGAAGGCTGGGGCAAGATCCTGCAAGCCGACCGCCGCTGGCGCTGCCGCATCTGCACCGACCATACCGGCGCTTTCGCCGATATCTCCGTCGGCGATCCGTGGCACACCCCGCCCGCCGGCCATCAGGATGCAGGCCGTTCCCTCATCATCGCCCGCACCCCGCGTGGCCGCGCCTTTATCGCGGCAGCCATCGCCGCAGGCGTGCTGCACGCCACACCCGAGGGTCGCGACGCCATCGCCCGCGCCCAACCCAACCTCGCCGCCACCCAAGGTGCTGTCTGGGGCCGCCGCCTGATGATGCGCCTGACCGGTATGGCCGTGCCCGCCGACCGGGGCCAGCCGCTTTTCCGCTTCTGGCTGCGCCTGCCCGCCCGCGCCAAACTGTCATCCACCGCAGGCACCCTGCGCCGCATCCTGCGCGCGCGGCTCTGGCGCCCCGTCACGATCCGGGGCGCGTGATGCACCTCTGCGACGCCCTGACCCCCTCGAAAGCCAACAACCTGCACGCCCTGCGACTGGCAGCGGCAAGCGCCGTCATCATCAGCCACGCATGGCCGCTGGCCTATGGCCCCGGCACGCCAGAGCCGCTCAAGACCCTCACCGGGCACGCCTTGGGCGGCTGGGCCGTGGTGCTGTTCTTCTTCCTTTCGGGTCTTCTGATCGCGCAAAGTGCCGCCACCCGCAGCGCCGCCGCCTTCTGGACCGCCCGCGCCCGCCGCATCCTGCCGGGCCTTGCCGTGGCGCTTGTCGTCACCCTCCTGCTGGCCGCCGCCGCGGGCGCGCAGATCACCCCGCAGACCGCCGCCGACTATATCCTGCGCGGGCTCACCCTCGTCTCCCTCGAACACCGCATCCCCGATGCCTATCCCGCCAACCCCTATCCGCTGGGGGTCAACGGCCCGCTCTGGAGCCTGTTTCACGAGGTCGCGGCCTATGCCATCTGCTTCGCCGCCATCCGCTCGGGCCTGATGCAACGCGCACCGCTGGCCCTGCTGACCCTGTCCCTCGCCCTCTGGACCGCAACGACGCTCTGGCCCCTGCCCGCACGCCTTGAAACCTTCGCGCCGCTCTTTCTGGCCTTCGCCGCTGGCGTCACCGTCTGGCGGCTGCGCGTCCGCTGGCCGCTGTCGCTGCCGCTCCTTGGTGTCCTGCTGATCTGCGCCCCGCTGGGCTGGCCCTTCGCCGTCGCAGCACTGGGGCAAACCGCCCTCATCCTCGCCTTTCGCGCCCCGGTTATCCCGATGCGCCATGACCTATCCTACGGGGCCTATATCTATGGCTGGCCAGTTGCCCAATACATCCTTCACCAGATGCCGGGCCTGACCGCCCCGCAACTGGCGATCCTAAGCCTTGCCGCCACGCTGCCTTTCGCCCTTGCCAGCTGGCTGTTCATCGAAACCCCCGCCCTGCGCCGGATGCGCGTGCGGCCCCAGACGGCCTGACCCATGACCAGCACAGCCCTCCCCCGCACCCGACGTCTGTTCGGCGTCCCGATCGTGGTGGTGCTGCTGTTCTTCGGCATGATGATGCCCACCTCGGTCTCGCTCAATCTGGGAGGGCTGCGGCTGTCGGTCTTCCGCATAGTCCTTCTGGTGATGTTCATCCCGATGGTCATTTCGCTACTCTCAGGGCGGCGCGGGCGCTTCATGATCTTTGACGCGCTGGTTTTCGGCCATGCTGCATGGGCGCTGCTGGCCCTGATCAACTGGGGCGGTCTGGCCCAAGGCATCGAATCCGGCGGCATCTACATCGTCGAATTCGTCGGCGCCTATCTGGTCGGCCGGCTATATATCCGCACCTATGCGGATTTCGAGGCCTTCGCCCGCGCCTTCGTGATGATCGTCGTGCTGATGCTGATCTTCACCATCCCCGAGGCGCTGACCTCCGTCCATTTCCTGCATGACACCATCGCCGGAGTGATGGGCGCCCCGCGCGCGCCCTTCATCGAACAGCGCATGGGGCTGGAACGCACCTTCGGCCCCTTCGACCACCCGATCCTCTACGGCGTCTTCTCCGCCTCCGCCTTCTCGCTGGCCTATTTCATGATCGCCGAGAAACGCCTGACCAATTGGGGCGGCATGGCGCAGGTCTTCGGCGTGGCGCTGGCCACCTTCATGTCCGCCTCGGGCGGGCCCTATGTGGTGATGATCATGCAAGGCTTCGTCGCCCTGTGGGAACGCGTGCTGGGCAAGATCGCAGGCCGCTGGCGGATGCTCTTTGGCCTTTTCGCGCTGACCTATCTCGCCATTGACCTGCTCTCGAACCGCTCGCCCTTCCATGTCTTCGTGACCCATTTCACCTTTTCGACCCATTCCGCCTATAACCGCATCCTGATCTTCGAATATGGCACCGCCGAGGTGTGGCGGAACCCGTTGCTCGGGCTGGGCTTGGGCGACTGGATCCGCCCGGTCTGGATGTCCGACAGCATGGACAATTTCTGGCTGCTGATCGCGGTGCGCTATGGCCTGCCCGCCTGGGCCATGATGGTGGGGCTGATGATCGGCATGCTCTGGGCCGTGGGCCAACGCCGCGACCTGCCCGAACCGTGGCGCCGCGCGCGCCACGCCTGGGCCTTCACCCTCTTCGGGATCACGGTGGCCGCCGCGACGGTGCACCTGTGGAACGCGCTCTTCGTGCTGTTCATCTTCCTGATCGGGGCGGGCGCATGGCTGCTTGACGCCAAACCCGACACCCCGACCGCCAGCAAAGCCAAGCCCATTCCCGCCTCCCGCCGCCTGATCCCGGCGCGGCTCTTCTGAAGGACGCCCCATGGACCTCTCCCTCATCATCGTGAACTGGAACACCCGCGACATGCTGCGCGATTGCCTTGGCACCGTCCACGCCGGTCTGGGCAAGCTGCGGGCCGAGGTGTTCGTGGTCGACAACGGCTCGACCGATGGCTCGGTGCAGATGCTGGCCGCCGACTTCCCCGGTGTGATCTGCATCGCCAACACCGACAACCGTGGCTTCGCCGCCGCCAACAACCAAGCGCTGGAACGCGCCACCGGGCGGCATGTCATGCTGCTGAACACCGACACGCTGGTGCATGACAGCGTGCTGCCCGACAGCGTGGCCTTTTTGGACGCCAACCCGCAGGTCGCCGTGATGGGCCCGCGCATCCTGAACCGCGATGGTTCGGTGCAACCCTCCTCCACCGCCTACCCCTCGCTGCGCCATCTTCTGGCGCAAACTTTGGGCCTGACGCGGATCAAGGCGCTGGACAGCTACCGCATGGCGGGCTGGGATCGCCGCGATTTCCGCCGGGTCGAGGTGATCTCGGGCTGCGCCATGCTCGTGCGTCGCGCCGCGATAACCCGCGTCGGCCTGCTCGACAGCGGGTTCTTTTTCTATGGCGAGGAAACCGACTGGTGCCGCCGCTTCTCAAACGCAGGCTGGCAGATCGTCTTCGCCCCGGTCGGCGAGATCACGCATTTCGGCGGCGGCTCGGTCCGCAGCATGAACCACCGCCGCGACGTGATGCTGACCGAAGGCACCGTCCGCCTGCACCGCAAACACGGCGGCTTGCTGGGCGGTCTGGCCTGTTACGCGCTGCTGGCGGTGTTCAATGCCTCGCGCGCGCTGCTCTGGGGCGCGATCAGCCTGGCTCGCCGCCCCGGGGCCACCGCCCGCGCACGCCATTTCACCCGTGTGCTGGCCGATTTCGGCAAAGCATGGCCGCGCGGGGTCAAACCATGAAACTCCTGCTGATCGCCCCCAATATCGACGGCACTGACATAGGCGAGGCGTATATCGCCTTCAAATGGGCCGAAGCCCTGTCCCGCCTGACCGATCTGACTGTCCTGTCATTCGAGCGTCCGGGTCGCGCGCCACTGTCGGCACAACTGCCCGGCGCGCGCGTCGTGACGTGGCCCGAACCCGCATGGGCGCGCCGCAACGAACGCCTGAACGCGATGCTGAAACCCGCGTGGCCGATCTTCGCCGCCCATGTCCGCCGCTGGATAACCGTCGCCATCTCCCAAGGCGACACCTTCGACATCGCGCATCAACTGATGCCGCAGGCCGCCCGCTATGCCTCACCCCTGCGCCATTTCCCGGTGCCCTATGTGATCGGCCCGCTGGGTGGCGCGCTCTCCACACCCGAGGGTTTTCAGGCCGAGGCCGGCTCCGCGCCGTTGTTCACCCGCCTGCGCAATCTCGACGGATTCCGCTTCCGCCACGACCCATGGCTGCGCGCCAGCTATGCGAATGCCGCCTGCGTTCTGGGCGTCGCACCCTATGTGCGCGACATCCTCGCCGCGATCCCGCTCAAACGCTTCGAAGCTGTCCTCGAACTGGGCATCGACAACGTCGCGCCACTCCGCACAACACCCCGCGCGCCCGGCCCCCTGCGCCTTCTGCATGTCGGACGCGGCGTCCGCACCAAGGGCCTGCGCGACACCGTTCGCGCCATGGCCCTTCTGCGCGATCTGCCCGTGACCCTGACCAGCGCGGGCGGCGGCGAGGAAATCGCCCTCTGCCGGGCCGAGGCCGCCGCACTGGGCCTGTCGGACCGCGTCACCTTCCTCGACCGCCAGCCCCGCGACCGGATCGAAGACCTCTACCGCAGCCACGACATCTTCGTGTTCCCCTCCTTCCGCGAACCCGCAGGCGGCGTTCTCTACGAGGCGATGCGCCACGCCCTCCCCGTCATCACCGCCGCGCGCGGTGGTCCCGATTTCATCATCGACGACACCTGCGGCCTGCGCGTCCCCGTCAGCACACCCGACCGTTTTGCCACCGATATCGCCACCGCGATTCGCGCCCTCGCCACCGCGCCCGACCGCCTGTTTCAGCTTGGCACCGCTGCCCGCGCCAAGGTGGAACGCGACGGTCTCTGGCCCGCCAAGGCCGCCCGGATGGTGGCGCTTTACCAAAGCATCGTCACCTGACCCGGAGGGGCCGCCCGCCTATCCCACCGGATAGGTGGCACATCCACCCGCGCCGCCAATTTTCCATTTGTTACCAAGTATTTAGAATCGAACTGACCTAACAAGAACGGGTATTTCGTACCCCAGATTGAAAGGTTCAGCCTATGCCCCCAAGCCCCTCCAGACCCCGCCCCACCCGCCTGCTCGCCGTCTCCTCCGGCGGCGGCCACTGGGTCCAGATGCTCCGCCTGCGCCCCGCCTTCGCGGGCGCCGAAGTGCATTTCGCCTCCGTCGATCCCTCGTCGGCGCAGATGGTCGCCCCGGCCCCGTTCCACCGCTTTCCGGACGCCAACAAGGACCGCCCCTTCCGCCTGATCCTGACCGCGCTGCGGCTGGCGGTGATCGTCGCCCGCGTGCGCCCCGATGTGGTGATCTCGACCGGCGCGGCAGGCGGTTATCTGGCCATCCGCATCGCCCGTCTGATCGGCGCGCGCACCATGTTCATCGACAGCATCGCCAATGCCCGCGAGCTTTCGGTCTCCGCCCGCCTGTCCAAAGGCGTCGCCGACCGCGTGCTCAGCCAGTGGCCCGGCGTCGCGGAAAACCATGGCACCGAATTCTGCGGCGCCGTGATCTGATCACGCCCCCCCCAAAGCCCGAAAACAAAATCCGAAAGCCCCCAAACATGATTTTCGCAACCGTCGGCACACAGCTGCCCTTCGACCGCCTTCTGTCCGCCCTGAACGACTGGGCCCACCTCAACCCGAACGTGCCCGTCACCGCCCAGACCGGGGCGATCCGCACGCAGTATGCCCACCTGACCTGCCACACCCATCTGGATCAGGCCGCCTTTGCCGCGCAAATGGCACAGGCCAGCGTGATCGTGGCCCATGCCGGAATGGGCACCATCCTCGCCGCAGCCGAGGCCGGAAAACCGGTGATCCTCATGCCGCGCCGGGCCGCTTATGGCGAACATCGCAACGATCACCAACTGGCCACCGCCGCTGAAATGGCCGTGCTCTCGAACGTCACCGTGATTGATGACGCCCGCGACCTCGGTGCTGCCCTCGCCACGACACTGGCCGCAACCCTCGCCAAGACCGCCACCGTCCAGCCGCGGCTTGCCGCCACCGCCTCGCCGCGCCTTCTGGACACGCTCAAGGACTTCATCTGGCTCGAAAACACCCGCCCCGCGCGCGGTCCTCTGATGATCAGGGGGCGGATGCGCGCATGACACAGATCGCCACAATCCTGATCCCCGCCTGGAACGAGGCGGCGGTGATCGCCCGCACGCTGTCCGCCCTGCGTGACCCGCGCCTGCGTCTGGTCGTGATCGCCAATGCCTGCACCGACGACACCGCCAAGATCGCGCGCCACACTGCGCCCGAGGCTTTCGTGCTGGAAACCGGCCGCCCCGGTAAGATCAACGCGCTCAACATCGGCAAAGTCTGCGCGGTGCCGAACCGCCCGATCGTGTTTCTGGATGCCGACATTGAGACAACGCCCGCGCAGATCATGCTGCTGATCGACGCGCTGGAACACGCCCAGGCCGCCTGCGGCCAGATGAAGATCGACACCACCGGCAGCTCTGCCCTGGTGCGGGCCTATATGCGGGCATGGGTCCACAACCCCTATTTCGCCAGGGGCAAGTTCGGCGGCCTCTTCGCGATTTCATCCCAAGCGGCCAAGGGCCTGTTTCCCCTGCCACAGGTCACGGCGGATGACGAATACATCCGCCGCACACTGGAACCGCTGGGCATTGCCTATGTGCCGGACTGCAGCTTCACCGCCCGCGCTCCGCGCAATCTCCTGACCCTGATCCGCGTCCGCCGCCGTGCCCTGCGCGGGGCACGCGCCGTCGCCTTCATCGGAGCCAAGCGTAACGGCGGCCCCGCCGCCATGCTGCGCCACGCGTTGCCACGCCCGCGCCTCTGGGCCGACACAGCCGTTTTCGCCGCCATCATGGTGCTGGTGCGGCTGCAACTGGCATGCGAGTCCGAGGCCGCCGCCACCGTCTGGGAACGCGACACCACCAATCGCCTGATCGGTCAAAAGTCATGACCGCAGCCTGCACCCATATGGCTGACGGCGCGCAATCCTTTGCCGAGGTCGCGCCGCGCGCGCCGGTCGAGCAGAACCCGCTCGCGGCCCTCGGGCGCGCGATGCGCGGCAACTGGATCAAAGCTTCGGCCGTGGGTGCAGCACTGGGCAGCGCGCTGGCCGTTCTCGGCTTCGTCGCAGGGGTCGAGCTTTACAGCTCGCAGGCGATCCTGCGGGTCTACCCGCAAGAGGCCAATATCCTCTACCGCACCGGGGACGACTCGGTGCTCAAGACCTTCGACAGCTTCGTCAAGGCCGAGACCAGCTATGTCGCCTCGCATCCCGTCATGGAACGCGCGGCCCAAAGCCTGCGGGCCCAATTCCCCGAACTCACCGCCGACATGTCCGCCGCCGATCTGGGCGGCTCGATCGAGATCAAGCGCAACGACAGCCTGATCGTGCTCAACACCAAGTCACGCGATGCCGCCTTCGCCCCCGCCAAACTCGAGGCCATCGTCACCGCCTATCTCGACATGAAGGCCGAGACCGAGGCGAAACGCAGCGCCGTGCGCCTGTCCGAACTGCAAGAGCGCGAAGCAGAACTGACCGCCCGCCAGACCGAAATCCGCCAGCGCACGCTGGCCGTGGGCGGCGAATTCGGCATCGACTCGCTGACCAAGGCCCATGTGGAAAAGGTCGCGCAAATCGACGCCCTCTCCGCCCGCCGCTCCGAGATCGAGGCGACGCTCACCTCCCTGCGCGCCGCCGCTGGCACCTCGTCGGCCGACATGTCGGATGAAGAAATCCTGCGCGCCACGCTGCTCGACCGCGCCTTGGCCGACCTCAACTTCGACCGCGCCAAGCGCTCTGCGGAACTGGCCACCCTGATCACGCGCTATGCGCCCGAAACCGCGCAAATCCGCGACAAACAACAGGAAATCGCGGTGATCGACCGCGCCATGTCCGAACGCCGCGAACAGATCAAGGTGTTGGGCCAGACCGGGGCGCTGACCGATACTTCAAGCGCCGATCCGCAAGCCAGCGTGGATGAAATCGCAGCCCTCCTTGACAAGGTCACCGCCCAGCTTGAGGTGGCCCGGACCGAAGCGCGCGATCTGAACCGCAAACGCGCCGAACTCGCCAGCCTTCAGGAAGAGGCCGAGGATACCCGCGCCCTGCTCGACGACACCCGCAAGGCGCTCGAGATCATCCGGCTCGAAGCAGGCCGCGCCCTGCCCGGCTACTCGGTCGTGATGTCACCCCCCTCGCGCTCCCCCGATCCGGCCGAGGACAGCAGCAAGCTGAACGCGGTCGCGGGTCTGGCAGGCGGGCTGATGCTGGCCCTCGTCCTCACCCTCGCCCGTGGACTTGCCTCGTCACGGCTGCGCTGGTCCGACGCCCTCACCCGCTGGACCCATCTCGTCCCGGTCCTGCGCGTCCTGCGCGCCAGCACCATTGATCCCAAGGGCGCTGATCTGCTGCGCAACGCGCTGCAACTGCACCCGCTGCGCGCCCCGCTGATCCCCGGCGCCGCCCGCGTGATCGTGGTCACGCGCCTCGACAGCGGCTCTGCCGATCAGATGGCGCTTGCGCTTGCCCAAAGCTTTGCCCGCGCCAATGTCCGCACCCTCCTGATCGACGCCGACCTGCGCCCCGACGGTCTGACCTGCTCGCTGGATATGGCCAATGGCCAAGGCTGGCGCGAGGTGCTGCGCGGCCAGAAAGGTCAGCCCATCGCCTTTCCCCCCTTCGCCTCGCTCTCGATCCTGCCAGCAGGCATCGACACCACCGTCGATGCAGGCTCCATCGGCGTGGCCGCGATCCGCGACGCCCTCGCCGCCATCGGCGCAGGCTCCGAAGTGGTCATCCTCAACGCCGGGTCCCTGCGCGATGACCCCGCCGCCGAATTGCTGATCTCGGTCGCGGATCTGGCCTTGGCCGACATCCGCGCCAAAGACCGCACCTCCGCCATCGCCGCCCGCATCGCGCAACTCGACCTGCTGCCCCGTCAGGGCGGTGTCGTGGCCTTCACAGGCGCGCAGGCAGGCGACCCCGGCCTGATGCCCTGATCCCCCCATCCCTTCTGTGTTCCTTTGAAAGTGCTGCCAATGTCCGACATTTCCTTCTCCCATGCCTTGTCACCCGCCCGCGCGCATCCGCTGTGGAAACGCCCGCTGGACATCACCCTCACCCTCGCCGGCCTACTGCTGATCTGGCCGCTTCTTCTGGCCACCGCACTGACCGTCAAACTCTCCAGCCCCGGCCCGGTTTTTTTCGTCCAGACCCGCATCGGTCTGAACGGCCGACGCTTCGGCATGATCAAATTCCGCTCCATGTATTCCGATGCGGAAGCCCGCCGCGCCGCTCTGCTGGCGCAATCCGACCGCGCCGGGATCTGCTTCAAATCGCGCCACGACCCGCGCATCACCCCCGCGGGCCGCATCCTGCGCCGCTTCTCGCTGGACGAACTGCCGCAAATCTTCAACGTGCTCAAAGGCGACATGTCCCTCGTCG
>NCJR01000054.1 GCA_002282555.1 Rhodobacterales bacterium 34-62-10 | reverse complement strand
GGCGGCGGGCGCGATGCTGACGCCGGACCGGATCGTTGCCGAAGTCACGGCCTTCCGCCAACAGACCCACGCGCCGCTGAACCTGAATTTCTTCTGCCATACCGCAAAGGATCCCGATCCTGCCAGCCTTGCCGCATGGCAACACCGCCTCGCACCCTATTACCGCGAGAACGGCCTTGACCCTGACACCCCCGCGCCGCTGTCAAACCGCGCGCCCTTTGATGATGCGCTGTGTGCGCTGGTGGAAGACCTGCGCCCCGCCGTGGTCAGCTTCCATTTCGGCCTGCCCGCCGCCGATCTTCTGGCCCGCGTCATGGCAACGGGGGCGACAATCCTCTCCTCCGCCACCTCGGTGGCCGAGGCGCGCTGGCTGGCCGATCACGGCGTGCATGCCATCATCGCCCAAGGCTATGAGGCGGGGGGGCATCGCGGCATGTTCCTGTCGGATGATGTGGCCACCCAGATGGGCACCCTGTCGCTGGTACCGCAGATCGTCGATGCTGTCTCCTGCCCGGTGATCGCCGCCGGGGGCATCAGCGACGCGCGCGGCATCGCGGCGGCGGCCATGCTGGGGGCATCCGCCGTGCAGATCGGCACCGCCTATCTGCGCTGCCCCGAGGCGACGATCAGCGCCCCGCACCGGCAGGCGCTGTGCAGTCCTGCGGCCCAGAACACAGCCCTGACCAATGTGTTCACAGGCCGTCCCGCGCGCGGAGTGGTCAACCGCGTGATGCGCGACCTGTCCTACCTTTCGCCCGACGCGCCTGCCTTTCCCTTGGCAGGGGGCGCGCTGGCGCCGTTGCGCGCGGCCACCGAACCGCAGGGGTCGGGTGATTTCATGCCGCTCTGGTCAGGTCAGTCTGCCGGCCTGTGCCGCCCCATGCCCGCAGCAGCACTGACCACCATATTGGCACAAGAGGCGGCACAGCTGCTGGCGCGCTGACACCCGAGAGGGCCGCCCCTGATAACCGGATGCGGTCGGTCACGCCCGATCCGACCGATGGGGTCGTGCCGTAAACTGCCTCACCCTCGCTGCGCATCACACCCAGCGCCGCGCTGGTGGACATCGCGCTCTGCCCCGTTGCCAACACTGCGCCGGGGTCGATCGGCCGCTCCAGCGTGAATTGCGGCCCGGCCTGCGCCACCCCATTTCCATGCCCGCGCCCATGCCCGCGACCAAGCGGATCGCGATGGACGCGTTCAAGGCGAAATGCTGCCGTCACGATCCGGTCCGACATATCGGGGGTTGTGCTTTGCGTTGGCAGCGCCCACCCTGTGTGCAATACTCAGCCGCGCATGACGAAGCGGTATCATGCTCAACGGCATCTGCACGATTGCCGCCAATGACGATGCGCAATCCTCCCGTGTCCCAGACTGATGCGGTCACGTCTTGCGCTCGTCCATTCTCGAAAGGCCAGATCATGAAAAAGATCGACGTCGAAAAAGACTATAAACGCACCCGATTCCTGATCGTGGCGATGATCATCCAGATCGTCGTCGTGTTCCTGCTTCTGGCCGCCTATACCACATGGTTGCGCTGGTAACCGCGCATCGGCGTCGCGTTACAACGCGCTGACCTGACCCACGGCCAGCACCGCCCCTGTGGGTGCGCCTGTGGGCGATCCGCCCGGCGGCTCGTCCGATACGGCCAGAACCAGATCGGCAACCCCGGCGCGCAAGGCATCCGGCAGGATCACGGCGGCGGTGTCCCCCTCGGGCAGAACGCCCAGCGACACAGGTGCGGCATCCCCCGCAATCGCCCATAGCTGCAGCACACGTCCCGCCGCTGCACTGCCCGCCGTGCGGGTCAGGCGCAGTTCAGCCGCCTGACTGTCATAGACCGCCAGCAGACGTAGGCTCTGATCCTCGGCCGCGATTTCGCTGACAAACAGCGGCGCGCGGGCAGGGTCCTGCGGCAGTTGCAGGGATTGCACCGCGAAAAACGCAGCCACGGCAAGCGAGGCAAGGCTGACCGCCTGCCACAGCCCGGCCCGTTGCCAGAACGGGGCGCGGGACGGCAGGCCGAACAAGCGCCGCTCCAACCCGGTCTTGACGGCCGCGCGTGGTGCGACCTCCTGCACCTCGGCCTCCAGCCCGGACAGCCGCGCGCGCCAGGCCGCCACCTCCTCGGCCAGCGCAGGCTCGCGCGCAAGGCGCGCCGCCACGCGCGCCTCCTCGGTCGGGTCCAGCAGACGCAGCACATATTCCGCCGCCAGCAGCGACTCCTCGTCGCGCGGTGTATCGGGGCTCACATCGCTCATCGTCCCATACACTCCTGCAGCGATTGCAGACTGCGCCGCAGCCAGGTCCGCATCGTATTCAGCGGCACATTGAAGCGTTCCGCAAGATCGGCATAGCTTTGCCCCTCAAGATAGGCGCCGCGCACCGCCGCGCCGCGATCGGTGTCCAACTCATCCAGACAGGCCGTGATCCGTCGCGCCTCGCCCGCGGCCACGGCGCTTTGCTCGGGGTTGGGACCGGGGGCGATCAACTGCTCGGCCACACCGTCCAGATCGACGGTCGCGCGGGTCTGGCGCAGCCGGTCGATGGCGGTATTCCGGGCGATGGTGATCATCCATGTCATCGGGCTCATTCCATTCGCGCCATACCGTCCGGCATGGCGCCAGATCTTCATATAGGCATCCTGCACGACATCTTCCGCACCGGCCCTGTCATTCAAGACACGCAGCACCACACCAAAGAGTTTCGCACTGGTCGCGTCATAGAGCCGCGAGAAGGCGACGCGGTCGCCCAATCCCACACGGGCGATCAGGTCCTCAATCTCTTGTGTCGTTGCCATGCCGCCCACGTCCGCCCGCTCGTTCTATCGTGTGCGATTCTATCGCAGACGGGTCGGATCACAAGGCTGAGGCATCAGATTTTTGTGCCGTGATGCAGGTTTGTGTCCAGGATTGCATGATATCACCGGCAAACGCGGCCGATTTCAGGCGGGGAATGGCTGGTCTCGTACTTGCCCCTTGTAGGACAGGGAATTCAGGTTACATTTGACAGGACGCGGACCAGAGAGGACATGATGCCCAAACTCATACGCCTTTACATCACCCAAGCAGCCATCGGCTTTGCACTCGCGGGTGTCTTCGTGGCGATGCTCCTGTGGTTCAACATCGCGAACCTGTGGCATCTGGTGACCCATTCCGACATGGGCTTTCTGGCGGTTCTGGTGCTCTGGGTCTCGAATGGCGTTGTGTTCGGCGGCGTGCAATTCGCGATCTCGGTGATGCGGATGAAGGACGACGACGATGACGAACCGCGCGGCGGTCCCCGTCGCCCGGTCCATGTGGACACCTCGCAGATGATTCCCGTGCGGATCGCCGCCAAAGCAGGGCGCGGCCAGCGCCGCTGATCCCACGCAGATTTCGACGACATCAGGGGCCTTCGGGCCCCTTTTGCGTGTGACTGCGCCTTATCCGAACACCGACCATTGTGTCGCCTGCGCCAGCCGCTCAACCGCAAGCGTGCCCAGCCGCGAATTGCCCTGCGCATCCAGCCCCGGCGACCAGACCGCGATCGAGGCCCGCCCCGGCGCGATCACCAAGATCCCGCCGCCAACCCCCGACTTGCCGGGCAAACCCACCCGATAGGCGAAATCGCCCGATCCGTCATAATGCCCGCAGGTCAGCATCAGCGCATTGATCCGCCGCACCCGCGCCGGCGACACCAGCCGCGCCGCGGGGTCACCCCCCATCAGGAACCGCCCCGCCTGCGCCAGTTGCCGTGTCGACATCTCGATGGCGCATTGATGGAAATAGACCCCGCAACTCAATTCCGGCGCGTTGCGCAGATTGCCATGCGCCCGCATGAAATGTGCCAGCGCCAGATTGCGATGCCCGGTGTCCTGCTCGGATTTCGCCACGCGGTGGTTGATGTGGATGTCATCATCGCCCGCCGCCTGCCGGATGAACCGCAGCACCTCGCCCAAGACCTCACGCGGGGCATGGCCTGCCAGAATCGCATCGGTCACGACAATCGCGCCCGCATTGACAAAGGGATTGCGCGGGATCCCGTTCTCATGCTCCAGCTGCACCATGGAATTGAACGCCAATCCCGACGGCTCGCGCCCCACCCGCGTCCAAAGCTGATCCCCCAGCCGCCCCAGCGCCAAGGCCAGCGTGAACACCTTGCTGATCGACTGGATCGAAAACGGCACCTCCGCTGCACCCACGTGAAAGCTTTGCCCATCCGCCGTGCAAAGGCTCATGGCGAAATGTTCAGGCGACACCTGCGCCAGTTCGGGGATGTAATCGGCCACGATGCCACGGTCGGACCGATCCTGCATCTCATGAAAAATGGTATCGAGTATGCCTTGAAGATCCATCGCCGCGCCCCGCGTCATTCGGTCGATGCCCGGCTTACAGTCTGGCGCGCAGGGCGCATAGCCGAAACAGCACAGCCGACGACGCCCGCAAGGGCGGAGGAGGGCCCATCCCGATCATCGCATCATGGCAAAAGTGGCGGGCCCGCAGCGGCCGTGTGGTTGACGCATTCCCGAGAGCCTGTGTGTACAGGTGGGCGTCAGGTAATCAGACCAGGGTCAGATCAGAGCCAACTCCCTCGGAAGTGTTTAAGGCCACTGGAATGTAACCGTTCACGTGAAGAGCAGCACCCGCCACAGCAACAGTTAGGCATTCCCGACCCCTTCGGCAAGGGGTTGCGGATGTTCCGCCTTTGTTCGATACTGACGTGATGAGCGATATGGTGCAACATGGTCGCCTTCTGGCGCGCGGCACGGCCCGGCATCTGCTGGGCCACGGCATCGTCACGCTTGAGGAATTCGTGCCCGCGCGCGGGCTGCGCGTCGATCTGATCGGCCTCACCCAAACCGGCGAGATCTGGGTGATCGAGTGCAAATCCTGCCGCGCGGATTTCATGGCCGATATGAAATGGCAGGGCTATCTGGACTGGTGCGACCGCTTTTTCTGGGCGGTCGACGCGGATTTCCCGGTCGAGCTTTTGCCCGATGACACCGGGTTGATCCTGTCAGACCCCTATGATGCCGAGATCATCCGCATGGCCCCCGAAACCAAGCTTGCCCCCGCGCGGCGGCGCAAGCTGACGCAGATGTTTGCCCGTCATGCAGCGCAACGCCTGCACCTGCTGCGCGATCCCGATGCGCGCGGCGCGTTCTGACGCGAACCCGGTTTACTTCCGGATCATCCGGGCGGCTTCGGCGGCCGCGCGGATTTCCTCGGCAATCTCGTCGGCCTCTTCCGGATCGAAATCCATCGGCACCTCGATGCCTTGCGATTCCACGAAGATCCGCACCATGCCCAATTCGGTCGGACCGATCTGCAAATTCGCCTCGATGTCGCGCTCGCTGTTGATGCCCATGGTCCCATCTCCACTGTCTGGCCGTTTTGCTAGCGGTTTCACCCTTGCTTGGCAAGCGCGGGCGCTTGGCCCGCCGTCGCATCAGCCCCGCCGCAATCCCGTGCCCGGCGATGTGCCCTTCGATGTGCCCCTCGATGCGCCCCGCGATGTGCCCCGCGATGCATCCGGTCCGGGCAGGCCGCGCCGGAAATTTGATGTCTGACGGGCTTGCAATCACCGGGCCATGGCGTTAAATCGCCCCCAGTGCCGCCTTAGCTCAGTTGGTTAGAGCGCTTGATTGTGGATCAAGAGGTCCCCCGTTCGAGCCGGGGAGGTGGTACCATCCTTCCAAAATGGACAGATAACTCATTCGGCCTGAACGGTAATTTCCTGCCGCAACGCGCCATCCGCGCGGTTGTAGATCAGGATACGGTCATCGGTCGTCACCACGGCATACCAGCCCGGCGTCGCGGTGAAAGCCTGCGCCCTTGTCCCGTCCGGCAAGCTGATCATGTCCGGCAAGGGCGCGGGCGCAGTCGGGAAGCGGGTGACAAACAGCCCGATCAACACTAAAAGCCCCGCAACCATCGTGGCGGTCAGACCCGTCACCAACAGGCGCAAGAACCGCAGATTGCCCGGCTCGGGCAGATTGGAATCGTCATTCATGGGCCAAGATCGCCTTTCTGTCCGGATCAGTGACGATCCGCCGCCCCGCCTTGATAAGGCGCTTTCACGCGATGTGCCAGATGATGCAAGCCTCTCGCGCACCCGGCTGGCGCGGCTGATCGCCGATGGCCATGTGACCCTGAACGGCGCTGTGGCGACCGATCCCAAGGCGCGCGTGGCCGCAGGCGATATCGTCGAGATTGCCGTGCCGATGGCCGAGGACAGTCATATCGGCCCCGAATCCATCCCGCTGACCGTGGTCCATGAGGATGACGATCTGATCGTGATCGACAAACCCGCAGGCATGGTGGTGCATCCGGCTCCGGGCTCGCCATCGGGCACGCTGGTCAACGCGCTGCTGGCGCATTGCGGCGACGATCTGTCCGGCGTGGGCGGCATGAAACGCCCCGGTATCGTGCACCGGATCGACAAGGACACCTCGGGCCTGCTGGTGGTGGCCAAATCCGACCGTGCGCATCACGGTCTGGCCGCGCAATTCGAAAAACACACAGTCGCACGGCAATATGTGGCAGTGGTCTACGGCGTGCCCGACGCCAATGACCCGCGCTTGCGCGGCATGCCCGGTGTCAGCTTCGAGCCGGGCAATATCCTGAAGATCACTACGCAACTGGCCCGGCACAAGACCGACCGCCAGCGGCAGGCCGTGCTGTTTCAGGGCGGGCGCCACGCGGTCACACGCGCGCGGGTCGCCCAAGCCTTCGGCACACCGCCGGTGCTGTCATTGGTGGAATGCTGTCTGGAAACCGGCCGCACCCATCAGATCCGGGTGCATATGGCCCATGCCGGTCACGCGCTGGTGGGTGATCCGACCTATGGCGGGCGGCGCAAACTGGCGCGCGGCGCTGTCAGCGACGCCGCCGACACCGCGGTCCGCACATTCCCGCGTCAGGCGCTGCATGCACAATTTTTGGGCTTCATTCATCCTGTAACCGGTGAAGAGTTGCGCTTTGAATCGGAAATTCCGCAAGATATGGCAGATTTGATTGCGTCACTGCAATCCTGAGCGCCCCTCAGTCCGGCCCTGCCGGGCCGTCTTCGGGGAAATTGGCCACCGATCTTGATCGCAGCAGGGAACACAGTCGCGCACATCGGCGTTATATTCATGTCAGATCCTGTCCGAAGCGACCGAAAATCGGATATGGTTCGTTAAACATTCCGCGTCACACAGCTTGAAAGGCGTGGGCGCAGGCCATAAATGCGATGTTAAGCCCCTTAACTTAGCAAGGGGTCCCCAAGTGGAAAGGGACGGAAACCATGAGCAACTATGCCAATCTTCCGGCACCGACGCCCGAAGGCGGACTGAACCGCTATATGCAGGAAATCCGGAAGTTTCCGCTTCTGGAACCGGAAGAGGAATACATGCTGGCCAAGCGCTGGGTCGAAGAGCAGGACACCCAGGCCGCGCATCGCATGGTGACAAGCCACCTGCGTCTGGCGGCCAAGATCGCCATGGGCTATCGCGGATATGGCCTGCCGCAGGCCGAGGTGATCTCCGAGGCGAATGTGGGCCTGATGCAGGCGGTCAAGCGGTTTGACCCCGAAAAGGGTTTCCGCCTTGCGACCTATGCGATGTGGTGGATCCGCGCCTCGATCCAGGAATATATCCTGCGCTCGTGGTCGCTGGTGAAACTGGGCACCACATCGGCGCAGAAAAAGCTGTTCTTCAACCTGCGCAAAGCCAAGGCCAAGATTGGCGCGCTGGAAGAAGGCGACCTGCGCCCCGAGAACGTCAAGCAGATCGCCACCGATCTGGGCGTGACCGAGGATGAGGTGATCAGCATGAACCGCCGCCTCTCGGGTGGCGACGCCTCGCTGAACGCCACCATCGGCTCCGAGGGCGAAGGGTCGATGCAATGGCAGGACTGGCTTGAGGATGAGGATGCGGATCAGGCCACCGATTACGCCGAGCGCGACGAGATGGAAGCCCGCCGCGCCCTGCTGGTCAAGGCGATGGATGTGCTGAACGAGCGGGAGCGGGATATCCTGACGCAGCGCCGCTTGGCCGATGAAACCGTGACGCTGGAAGATCTGAGCGCGCAATATGACGTCAGCCGCGAACGCATCCGCCAGATCGAGGTGCGGGCGTTCGAGAAACTGCAAAAGCGGATGCGCGAACTGGCCATGGCCAAGGGCATGCTGGAGTCCGCCTGATCAATTCAAGGCTTGAACAGGGCGGCACCGGCAGCAATGCTGGTGCCGTTTTGCGTTTCGCAGAAAGGAATAGGATCATGGCAGGCGGATGGGCGCGCGACGGCGCGGTGAACGAACAGATCGAAGCCTCGATCCAGGATGAACTCGCGCGGTTGAAAGCCCGCCGCGGACCTGTGGGCGACAGCTTGACCCATTGCGCCGATTGCGAAGAACCGATCCCCGAGGCGCGGCGTCAGGCGATCCCCGGCGTCAAGCTGTGCATCGATTGCCAGTCCGAGCGGCAAGCAGCCCAGACCCCGCGCGGCGGCATCAACCGGCGCGGATCGAAAGACAGCCAGATGAAGTAGGGGGCCTTGCCCCCCGTCCTTGCGGACTCCCCCCAGGATATTTCCGGCAAGAAGAAGCGGCAGGTTACAGCGTTTCGATGTCGATAACGCTTTACCCCTCCATCGCCTCCAATTCGTCGATCATACCGGAAATCATCGACAGACCCTTGTCCCAGAATGCAGGATCACTCGCATCCAGACCAAAGGGCGCCAGCAACGCCTTGTGATGCTTGGACCCGCCCGCCTTGAGCATCTCGAAATACTTGTCCTGAAACCCCTCCGGGTTCTCCTCATAGACCGCATAAAGCGCGTTCACGAGGCCGTCGCCAAAGGCATAGGCATAGACATAGAAGGGCGAATGGACGAAATGCGGGATATAGGCCCAGAAGGTCTCATAGCCCTCCATGAAATCAAACGCCGGCCCAAGGCTTTCGGCCTGCACGCTCATCCACAGATCGTTGATGTCGTCGGGGGTCAACTCGCCACCACGCCGCGCCGCGTGCAGCTTGCATTCGAAATCATAAAACGCGATCTGCCGCACCACGGTGTTGATCATATCCTCGACCTTGCCCGCCAGCAGGGTCTTGCGCTCGGCCTGCGTCTTGGCCCCGTCCAGCATCTTGCGGAAGGTCAGCATCTCGCCAAAAACGCTGGCGGTTTCGGCCAGTGTCAGCGGGGTCGATGACAGCATCTCGCCCTGACCGGCTGCCAGAACCTGATGCACGCCGTGGCCCAGTTCATGCGCCAGCGTCATCACATCGCGCGGTTTGCCAAGGTAGTTCAGCATCACATAAGGATGCACCTCGGTCACGGTGGGATGGGCAAAAGCGCCCGGTGCCTTGCCCGGTTTCACGCCCGCGTCAATCCAGCCCTTGTCGAAGAACGGCGCGGCCAGTTCCGCCATGCGCGGATCAAAGCCCGCATAGGCATCCATCACCATGCCGCGCGCCGTGGGCCAATCCACCAGCTTGGGTGGGTCCATCGGCAAGGGCGCGTTGCGATCCCAGACCTGCATCCGGTCCAGCCCCAGCCATTTGCGCTTCAACTCGTAATAGCGATGGCTCAGGCGCGGATAGGCCGCGACCACCGCATTGCGCAGCGCCTCGACCACTTCGGGTTCCACATCATTGGACAGATGCCGCCCGGTCTGTGGCGTGGGCATGCCGCGCCAGCGATCAATGACCTCCTTTTCCTTGGCCTGCGTGTTGTGCACGCGGGCGAAGGTCTTGATATTCATGCCGAACACGCGGGCCAACTCGGTTGCCGCCGCTTCCCGCCTGGCGCGGTCGCCCGTCTTGTCGGTCTTGTTCAGCAGCAGCAGCACCGGCCGGTCCTTCGGCAGCAGCGCGATCACCTCTTCGTCGGCCTCGGTCAGCCGACCGGCTTCGATCACGAACAGGATCACGTCCACGTCGGCCAGCGCCTG
>NCJR01000339.1 GCA_002282555.1 Rhodobacterales bacterium 34-62-10 | reverse complement strand
GTCGAACTGGACCGGGTGGTCTCCATGATGAACCGGCTTGCAAAAGGAGGCGGGACAGCGGCGGCCGGGATGCTGAATCCACTCGGAGCGCATGCGCTCGGTGTTGCGGCTACCTATGGGCAGAACCTCGCGCGGATCTATGCGGCTGCCTCGATGGCGGTCATACTTATGGACAGTCGCGGGATCGAACCGGCAGTCAAACTCGCCTTGGCCAGCATGGCCTGTGAGAACGTCAAGACCATCTCGCTTGGGGTGTTTGGCGCCGGAAAGTCAGCCAGTCGAGCGGTCGAGGTTTTCTCCATGGCTGAAAGCGTTGCGGGTGCTGCCGGGGCACATTCGCCCTTTTCGTGTTCGATATAGCTGGAGAAGCTGGCGGATTGGCGCATTCGGAAAAACACTCTGGGAGTATCCATTTATTCATGCCCATTGAGCATTGCTGCGTCAGCGCTACTTGACGTTCTGGTTCCACTTTCCGACAACGAGGTGCAGGACCGTCAGATCACTGCAGGCGATGGGGGTATAATGACGGCTGGCCAGTCACAACCGCCAAAACAGGACGCCAGAGAAGCGCTGAGTCTCAGTGATGAATTGCTGGCGGAAACCTATGACCTGCTCCGCGCGATTGCGTCCCGCCAGCTGAGAGGCCGGCCGCCGAGTGCAACACTCAATACCACGCTGATCGTTCACGAAGCGTGGATGAAACTTGCCAGTGATGATGCGCGCCGATTTGCAGATCAGGACCATTTTCTGGCGACGGCATCCCGCGCGATGCGCCAGATACTTGTTGATCATGCACGGCGGAAGCTTTCGGGAAAGCGCGGCGCCGGAGCGATCCATGTCAACATTGAGGACCAGCAGATATCTGGTCCGGGACCTGAAACTCAGCTGGTTGACATAGACGCTGCGCTGGTTCGGCTCGCTGAACGCTCACCCGAACTTGAACGGATCGTCGAGTGCCGCTTTTTTGCAGGCCTGACGGTGAACGAAACCGCACGTGTACTCGGTAGGCCTGTGCGTTCTATAGAGCGTGACTGGGCGCGCGCACGCGCTTACCTCACAGACTATCTCAAAACAGGCTCCGAGGGCTGAGCCAGGCTTCCCGGGATTACCAGTCGAAGATCTTGCCGACGGCTTTGCGCGCCTCTGACCTTGCCTTCGCGCGGACAGTCCGGTCGACTTCTCCAAGTGCTGCGTCCTTTGCATCAGCCGCAACATCGCCGGCATAATCGCCCGCTATGCCAGCCAATCCAGGCGGAACCGTGCCCATTGGCATGGCCTCGATACCCGGTGGCAGCTCGAACAGGTAGGCGGGCTGGCCCGCCAGGATGAGGTTTGTGAGATCGTATTCAAACGGTTCAGGGCGACTTCCGGGGGCTGTGTAGGTAATGCGCATACGGATCGTGATGTTTTCCGGGCTAACCCAGACGTCGCCTGCGGCTGCGCCGCCGTCTGCGTCCACATGGTTCATTTTGTAACGCCGGGCAAGAACCCCGTTTACTGTTTCGGTGCCAACCAGTTTCAGCTGAGCCTTCTCAGCATGGCTCTCTAACGTGGAGAAAGCTGAACCAGCTTGTTCGCTTCCATAGGGAATGGAAATCGCGAAGTTCTGCTGGGGAGAGATTGACCAGATTACGTCGAGATCGTCTCGCCAGATCTGCACCATTTCAGTATTCTCCATGACCATCTCATACCGGCTCTTGCCAGGGGTGGAGTAGACCGTCTGATTGATTACCTCACCGTTGGCGCTGAGCGTGCGTAGCCCTTGATAAGAAGCAGTCGGCAAGCCCGTCAGGGCGATTTCCTGCGCCAAGGCCGCGCTGGCCAAAAGGAATGCGCTGATAGCGGCAATCATGGTTTTCATTAGGCCGGTCATTGTGCTTATCCTCCGAGAGTTTGCGTGCGTCCCGTATTGTGAAACGCAGTGTGCGCCCGAACTCCGCCAGTTTTTTTGGCGGAAATGAGAGCAGGCTTTCCGTTAAGGTACCGAAAGCGGGGAGCCGGTTCTGGACACGGAAAGGCAATGCCGGGGCAACACGGAACATGATGAACGGCGATATAGCAGCATGGAAGCGCCTTGATGCGGCGTTTGACGCGGCGCTCGATATTCCGGCAGGGGATCGAGCTGCATGGATCGAGGAAAATTTTTCTGACAGTCCCGCTCTGGCTGCTGAACTTCTCCGTCTTTTGGCGGCTGTGCGGGGCAGTGACGATTTCTTTGGCCACCTGGAAGACGCAAGAGACAGCTTGCTTTCCGAGGCGACAGGCTGGAGCCCCGGAGAATCTGGAGATCCCCGTATCGGCGCGGTATACGGATCATGGCGCATTCTGCGGCGAATTGGGCAGGGCGGTTTTGCGGTGGTATACGAGGCAGAGCGCGCTGATGGCCGTTACGAACAGATTGGCGCGCTGAAAGTCATTCAGGGCGGTTTGCGTGG
>NCJR01000338.1 GCA_002282555.1 Rhodobacterales bacterium 34-62-10 | reverse complement strand
GGCCGGATGCGGCGGATGCCTTGGCGGTGGCGATTTGCCATGCGCATCACGGTGCGGCGGGCAGCCCGCTGGCCGCGGCGATCCGGAGGGCGACGGCATGATCGGCAAGCTGACGGGGCGGATTGATTACCGGGCCGAGGATCATGTGCTGATCGATGTGGGCGGGGTGGGATACCTTGTCTATTGCTCGGACCGCACGCTGGCGGGCCTGCCGGGGCCGGGCCATGTGGTGGCGCTTTATACCGATCTGGTGGTGCGCGAGGATCTGATGCAGCTTTACGGCTTTCCCACGCTGCTGGAAAAGGAATGGCACCGCCTGCTGATGGGGGTGCAGGGGGTGGGCGCGAAGGCCGCCCTTGCCATTCTGGGCGCTTTGGGCGCGGAGGGTGTGTCCCGCGCGATCATGCTGGGCGATATGAACGCGATCAAGGCAGCGCGCGGCATCGGCCCCAAGACCGCACAGCGCGTGGTGATCGAATTGAAGGACAAGGCCCCTGCGGTGATGGCGATGGGGGGCACGTTGTCGGCGGCGATGGGCACCGTGACGGCTGCGCCTGAGGGTGAGGTTCTGGACACCACGCCTGCGCCGCGCAAGCCTGCGACACCTGTGCGACCGTCAGGCAGTGCGGCGGCGCAGTCGGATGCCTTGTCCGCCCTGACCAATCTGGGTTATTCGCCGGGCGATGCGGCGGGGGCTGTGGCGCGCGCCGCGATGGACGCGCCCGAGGCCGAGGCTGCGGCCCTGATCCGCGCCGCGCTTAAGGCGCTGGCACCGAAAGGGTAACAGATGACGCCATCCGACCCCATTCTGGACCCGGCCAAACAGCCCGAGGATTTCGACCGCGCCCTGCGCCCGCAGGGGTTGGACGAATTCATCGGGCAGGCCGAGGCGCGGGCGAACCTGCGCGTGTTCATCCAGTCGGCCCGGCAGCGCGGCGAGGCGATGGATCACACGCTGTTCCACGGCCCGCCCGGTCTGGGCAAGACCACGCTGGCGCAGATCATGGCGCGCGAATTGGGTGTGGGGTTTCGGATGACCTCTGGCCCCGTGCTGGCCAAGGCGGGCGATCTGGCGGCGATCCTGACCAATCTGGAAGCGCGCGATGTGCTGTTCATCGACGAAATCCATCGCCTGAATCCGGCGGTGGAGGAGGTGCTGTATCCGGCACTGGAGGATTTCCAGTTGGATCTGGTGATCGGCGAGGGGCCTGCGGCGCGCACGGTGCGGATCGAATTGCAGCCCTTCACGCTGGTGGGGGCGACCACGCGGATGGGTCTTCTGACGACGCCGCTGCGCGACCGTTTCGGGATTCCGACGCGGTTGGTGTTTTATACGGATGCCGAGCTTTATGAGATCGTCATTCGCAACGCACGCCTGTTGGGGGCGCCCGCCGAGGAGGGCGGCGCGATGGAGATCGCGCGCCGGTCACGCGGGACACCGCGGATCGCGGGGCGGCTGTTGCGCCGGGTGGTGGATTTCGCGCTGATCGAGGGCAATGGCCGCGTGACGTGGATTTCGCGCTGATCGAGGGCAATGGCCGCGTGACGCGCGAGATTGCGGATTACGCGCTGACGCGGCTGGGCGTGGATCATCTGGGGCTGGACGGGGCGGATCGGCGCTATCTGCGGCTGATCGCCGAGAATTATCAGGGCGGCCCCGTCGGGATCGAGACGCTGTCCGCGGCATTGAGCGAGAGCCGGGATGCGCTGGAAGAGGTGATCGAGCCTTTCCTGTTGCAGCAGGGCTTGATCCAGCGCACGCCGCGCGGCCGGATGCTGGCGCAGAAGGCCTGGACGCATCTGGGGCTGGATGCGCCCAAGCGTGAGGCCGATCTGTTCGGCTGAGGCGGGGATTTGAGTATTTGCAGAACGATGAAGGAAAGGGCACGGGCATGGCGGAGGCGTTGAGCGCGGCGCAGGTCGAGGCGTTGTTCACACGCGCGGATGGCCGTTATGCGTTCGCGCGCTGGGGGCGGCCGATTGCGCCTGTGGTGTTCGGGGTCGAGGATGCGACGCTATCCGTGATCAAGGGCGCGCTGGAGGCGGTGGTGACGCTGGCGGGTCATCAGATGGCCGAAACGGACCCGGAACTGGGCGCGAATCTGATGGTGTTTTTCTGCCGCGACTGGGACGAGTTGGGGCAAGTGCCCAATCTGGACCGGTTGGTGCCTGATCTGGTGCCGCTGGTGGCGCGGTTGCAGGCGGCGGATGCCAATCAATACCGGATTTTCCGCTTTGATGCGGCGGGCGGGATCAAGGCGGCTTTCGTGTTTTTGCGGATGGATCAGCATTTGCAGGCGGTGGGGGCGGATGTTCTGGCCCTGTCACAGGTGGTGCAGACGATCCTGCTGTGGTCGGATATGGCGTTCCGGGATCGCTCGCCCCTGGCGGTGGCGGGGGGGCGCACGATCCTGCGGCCCGAAATCGCGCAACTGGTCCGCGCGGCCTATGATCCGGTTCTGCCTGTGGTGGCGCAGGATGCCGCCCATGCGCTGCGTCTGGCGGCGCGGATCGGGCGGGTGGTGTGATCAGGTCGGTGTGCCGCCTAAAGCGCGGGTGATTTCGGCGGCGGCGGCGGCGACCTGACGGCCATAGTCGGGCACGCTGCGGGCGTCGAAGCGGGCCGAGGGGCCGGAGATCGAAACGCCGCCCAAAGCCTCGCCCTGCACATCGAAGATGGCGGCCCCGATGCAGGCCATGCCCAGATGCCGTTCTTCGCGGTCAAACGACCAGCCGCGCGCGCGGGTCAGATCGAGATCGGCGAAAAGCTCGGCCGGGGTCGAGAGCGTGTGATCGGTGAAAGCGGGCAGGCCCGCCGATTGGATCAGCGCGCGCAACCGGGGCTCAGGTAGGGTGGCAAGGATCGCCTTGCCGGTGCCCGAGGCATGCATCGGGGTGCGCGTGCCGGGGTTGAAAAAGGCGCGGATCGGGTTCGGCGTTTCGACCTGACCGATAAAGACAACCTCGGCCCCGTCACGGATGGCAAGGTTCGCGGTTTCGCCCGTGGCTTGCATCAGGGCGCGCATGACGGGGCGGCTGATCTCGGACAGGTTCATCCGTTTGAGGAAGGAGGCGCCGGTGCGATACGCCTCGATCCCGACCATCCAGTCCTGCGTGGCGTCATCCAGTTCGGCGAAGCGGTGTTTTTGCAGCGTGGTCAGGATGCGGTGCGTGGTGGCCGTGGGGATGCCAAGGGCCAACGACAGATCCGTGAGCGACGCGCGTTCCTGCCGGGCCAGGGCATGCAGCACACCCAAGGCGCGGTCCAGCGCCTGCATCGTCTGTGTGCCCGTCTCGGTGAAGGGCGATTTCGGGCGACCGCGCGGTTTCCGCTCAAGCTGGGTCATGGTTCGTCCTGCGGGGTGATTGCTGCCATGCAGCATAGATCATTTTTGAAAAAGTTTTTCAATGATGAAATGGATGGATTTTTCAAAAACGCTAAAGTTGTTGAATATCAGAGGGTAAGGTAGTTTTTTCCAGAAATGGAAAGTCTTTTTGAGAAAGTTGCGGAATGGGGAATCTGTGGTAGCGTAAGGGCAACTCAGGAGGAGAGCGACCATGTCCGACCAGAACCCGGTGTTCATCCCCGGCCCGACCAATATCCCCGACCGGCTGCGCCATGCGATGATGGTGCAGACCCGCGATCACCGCGCGCCGGATTTCGTGGAGACCTTTGCCCCCGTGCTGGAGGATACCAAGCGCGTCTTTGGCACCAAAGGCGGGCGCGTGATCACCTTTCCGGCCAGCGGGACGGGGGGATGGGAGGCGGCGATCAGCAATACGCTGTCGCCCGGTGATAGCGTGCTGGTGGCGCGGTATGGCATGTTCTCGCATCGCTGGATCGATATGTGCCAGCGGCATGGGTTGGATGTGCAGATCATCGACTGCGATTGGGGCGCGGGTGCGCCTGCGGATCGGTTCGCCGCGGCGTTGAGCGCGGATAAAGCGCGC
>NCJR01000337.1 GCA_002282555.1 Rhodobacterales bacterium 34-62-10 | reverse complement strand
CGAGATCCGCGCCGGGACGTCAATGGCAGACATCGCCAGGCGCCAGTCGTGCACGCCGAGGTATATTGCCCAGCGCATCCAGCTGGCTTTTCTGTCGCCGGTGATCACGTCAGCAATCCTTGCGGGTCAGCAGCCGCCCGAGCTGACACTCACTGACCTCGTGGCGAAAGGTTTTCCGGCGGATTGGGATCACCAGTGGCGGGTGCTCGGCTTTGCGGGACAGGGCTGAAAGCGGATAAATTCTCCCTGCTCGTCAAAACTTTTCCCTGATCGGCAAGGAAAATTTCCCTGTTCCTGATTTAGGGAATTTACGCCCAACCCCTTGAATATGCGCGAGGAAATTCAGCAAGCGGCGGCAGGTTCCCTGTTGTTTTACGCCATTTCCCTGTAAATCGCCCCGTAACAGGGAAAACGCGCAAAACCGAACTGTTGCAAATGGCGAACAGAGACTTCGGCCGAGAAACGACCTCAAATTACGCTGATACGGAAAACAGAGACGCCTGCGGATGAAAAAATCCCCCTGTTTCCGGGGACTTGCCGCGCATAATCTTCAGTAGATCGTTATGCTACTTTAGGTGGCGGAGAGGAAGTGCTTCTCCTCCAGCGCAAAAACGTTATAATGAATTGTTTTTATTCCACTTTTTAAAAGTGCGGTGTAGCAGTTTGTGCAGCAAAATGTGCAGCAGTTTTTAGACTCTCAATTAATTGTAATATGGAACTCCCTCCCCTGTGAATTTCTGAGTCCTTTCAATAATTAGTGACCGTTTACCGTGTTTGATCGGTCATCTGCGCAGGCAGGCGTGGCAAAACTATTTCTTCGGCGACGCCCAAATCAAGGATGGATTTTCACTTTCATTCTTACCTATGCCCTTTTACCCTCTCCTTATACAAACAATCTCAGCGTCCACGTGCCGGGATTGTAATAGGGATTTGCGGAACGATCGCATACGGTGGCCGGAGACAAGAACATGACCGTTAGCGACAAGGAACTTGAGAAAGCCATCCGAAGCGTAGCCAGACTAATTGATCGGTATGGAGACTATTATTGGCCGATATTCGAGCGTCTGGAAACGGAGTTGCGAGTGCGAAATGACCGCAAAAAGCGTGTCAATTCCTATCTAGTCTGCAATAAAGAAAATGCTGATGATTCGGACATGCACTCCGCGTAGGCGAAGCGCTCCATCGAAAATCTAAAACCTATATTTTACAAGGCTTTAAATGCAAGCTATTCTTGATTTGTAGGGATATTTGTAGGGAATTTCGTAGGATGATTTTCGTCTCTTTTTTTCCTAGCGTGAATCCAGATTCGAAGCATCGACCCAATCGCGGCCCCCTGAGATTTTTCAACCGGCTTTCCAATCGAACATCCTCCCGCCAGGCTGAGCCGCAAAGACGCTCAGCACCGGAGCGGCGCAGTAGGTGTCCGCTCCTAAACAGGATGATCCTGCCGTAACCGGTGAGCTGCCAGGGCCGAGAGCTGTGCACCTGCGGGTGTATACGCAAAAGCCTTCACCCAGAGAGGCGTGGTGACATATCGCCTGTCTTCAAAATGCGCGTGCTCACTGGTCGCGGTCTCCTCTAGGAGGCCGACCCAGCAGAGCGGCCGCAGGACCTGGTTCCAGATCATGCCAGGAACCCGGTCATACGCTGCTGCCGGATCTGGCAGGTCAAAGAGTGTTTCGCGCAGAGCGCCACCAGTCACGCCGCGCGCCGCTTCGACGTGCAGCAGGTTGAGGTAAAGGCTCCAGTTATCGAGCCGTGGTTCAGGTATCCGCGACCAAGCGGCGTGATCAACCTTGAACAGGTAGAAGGGCGCGATCTCATTAAAGAGATCGCCGGGCGAACCCGCCATCGCCCTCCCCGCTTTTGTAAGCCTGCAGGTCAGCTTTTCGTGCCGGATCAGTTTCAGCTTTAGAAGCACGAAGTGCAGCGCCTCGAGCGGCGGGAAGTCGTATTCGTTCAGCACCTTGTTGACGAGAAAGAGCTTTTCTTTTTCCCAGCCCGGCCAGGCGAACTCTGCCGCGGCCCAGTGGACGAACCTGCGCTGGAACGCCTTGCCTTGGGTTAGCCCGATGGTGCCGTGCTCAAGCAGAAACGCCAGCAGCTTCTGAGCGGCGCAGATCATCGGCGCGCCTGCAAGCGCTGGCTCATCATTGGCAAGGGGCATGGAGTGGAGCATGACAGCAGATCCCGGTCAGGCGCTTACTTTCCAATGACCGCTATATCGGGGGCAAGCAGAAACTGCCTGAGGGGACTAGATCAGGTTCGAGCCCCGAATGTCGCGTCGAACCCGCCGATGCGGCGAGGACGCAGAAATTACGATAGAAATTTCAACAGGTTACACCACTAGGGTCGACGCAAGTGACGTGCACCAACATTAATCCATATAACCATTTTTTACAAGGCACTAACTTCAAAGCACTTCTGTAATGTATCCCATCTTGTACTCAG
>NCJR01000053.1 GCA_002282555.1 Rhodobacterales bacterium 34-62-10 | reverse complement strand
GGGGATGTCCTGCGCGCAGGCCCGCGCGATGGCGGCTTTGGCGGCGGCATTGAGGCGGCGGCGTTCGTCATAGCCGATATTGGTGACGCCCGAGGGCAGGATCGCGCCGCCGTGGACGCGTTCCAGCTTGCCCGCCTCGGCCAGTTCGGTCAGGTCGCGGCGGATCGTCTGCACGGTGACGCCAAAGCGTTCGGCCAGCCCTTCGACGGTGACCTTGCCTTCGGTCCGCGCGATGTCGAGGATGTCCGGGTGTCGGAATGTCTGGCTCATGGCGGCGTCCCCCTGCGACCTGACTATTTTTCATAACGCGGCATCGCGCAAGCGGGCTGTTGCGGATTTCTTCGCAAAGGGTGGTGGGCGAAGCGAAACGAAACCGCTGCCGGGTTTCTTCTTGCGGCAAATATCCCGGGGGTGGCGTCGAACGCAGTTCGGCGCAGGGGGCAGCGCCCCCCCCCTTTCTTTGCGCGGATGTCGCCAATGTCATGCAGTTGTCGTTAACAGGCGCTTTTTTGGTTGAAGACTGGGGCGCGATGGGCAAAGTTGACTCGGGAGTCAAAAACCCTTGACGGTCAGGGCGGGCGCAAGGTCTGTCTGACAGGATCGGGAGGGCCGGACGGCAGGGAAACCTGACGGACGGGTGAGTAAATGAACCAGAATCGCGCCAAAGCGAACAGTTGCCAACAGGGAGACGACGATGACCGTAAAGATCGACCAGAACCAAATTGATTACCTCAAGGTGCGGGCCGGGATGGGCCGCATCTCGCGGCGGGAATTCATTGGCCGCATGGGGGCGCTGGGTGTCAGCGCCGCCGTTGCGGGCACGTTCTATGCGCAGGCCGTGCATGCGGCGGGCCCCGTCAAGGGCGGCATCATGCGGATGGGTGTGTCGGGCGGCGAGAGCACCAACTCGCTTGATCCGGCGCTGGCGGCCAGCCCTGTGCCCTATAACGTGCTGAACCAGTTCGGCGAGACGCTGGTGAACGTGGACGAGACCGGCGGTCTTGAGATGCGTCTGGCGGAATCGGTCGAGGCGTCGGCGGATGCCAAGACATGGATGTTCAAGATCCGTTCGGGCGTCGAGTTCCACAACGGCAAGCCGCTGACCGCTGAGGATGTGATGCGCACGATGGAGCGCCATTCCAACGAGGACAGCAAGTCGGGGGCGCTGGGCATCATGCGCGGCATCACCTCGATGAAGGTGGAAGGCGACATGTTCATCGTGGGGCTGGACACGCCCAACGCCGACCTGCCGTTCCTGCTGGGGGATTATCACCTGATGATCCAGCCCGATGGCGGGTTCGACAGCCCGGCGGCAGGGATCGGCACCGGCCCCTATATGGTCGAGGCGGAAGAGCCCGGCGTGCGGTATCTGTTCAAGAAAAACCCGAACTATTGGGACAGCAGCCGTGGCCATGTCGATGAGGTCGAGATCCTGTCGATCAACGACACCACCGCGCGGATGGGCGCGTTGCAATCGGGGCAGGTGCATCTGGTCAACCGGGTCGATCCCAAGGTTGCGGCCCTGCTGGACCGTGCGCCCGGTCTGGCGGTGAAAAGCGTGCAGGGTCCCGGTCACTATGTGTTCATCATGCATTGCGATACCGAGCCGTTCCTGAACAACGATCTGCGGATGGCGCTGAAATATGCGATCGACCGCAAGGACATGGTGGACAAGGTGCTGCGCGGCTATGGCTCGGTCGGCAATGACATGCCGGTCAACGCGTCCTATCCGCTGTTTGACGACAGCATCCCGCAGCGTGAATACGATCCCGAGAAGGCGGCCGAGCATTACAAGAAGTCCGGTCATGACGGCAGCCCGATCATCCTGCGTGTGTCCGACGTGGCCTTCCCGGGTGCGGTCGAGGCGGCGCAGCTGTTCGAGCAGACCGCCAAGGCCGCGGGCATCCCGCTGGAGTTGAAGCGCGAACCCGGTGATGGTTACTGGTCCGAGGTCTGGAACGTGCAGCCGTTCAGCGCGTCCTATTGGGGCGGGCGTCCGGTGCAGGACCAGATGTATTCGACGGCTTACCTCTCGACGGCGGATTGGAACGACACCCGCTTCAAGCGCGAGGATTTCGATGCGCTGCTGTTGCAGGCGCGTGGCGAGCTGGACCAAGACAAGCGCAAGGCGCTTTACAGCCAGATGGGGATGATGGTCCGCGACGAGGGTGGTCTGATCTGCCCGATGTTCAACGACTTCGTCGAAGGTGTCAGCGACAAGGTGCAGGGCTGGGTGGCCGACCCGACCGGAGAGCTGATGTCGGGAACCGCATCGCACAAGTGCTGGCTCACGGCCTGACGGGGGCCTGCTGAATGCACCCGATCCTGATACTGGTGTCCCAGCGCATTGCGCTGGGCCTCCTTCTGCTGTGGGCGGCGTCGGTGCTGATCTTTGCGGGCACGATGATCCTGCCCGGCGATGTGGCGCAGTCGATCCTTGGGCAATCCGCCACGCCCGAGGCGCTGGCGAACCTGCGGGCTGAACTGGGGCTGAACGATCCGCCGGTGACGCGGTATTTCAACTGGTTGTTCGGCGCGTTGCAGGGCGATCTGGGCGTGGCGCTGACCAATGGTCAGGATATCGCCGAGGCGCTGGGCCGGCGCTTGGGCAATACGCTGTTTCTGGCGTTCTGGGCCGCGATCATCGCGGTTCCCTTGGCAATTTTTCTGGGTCTGCTGGCCGTGCGCTATCGCAACCGCTGGCCGGACAAGGCGATTTCCGGCGTCACATTGGCCTCGATCTCGATCCCCGAGTTTCTGATCGGTTATCTGCTGGTCTATTTCGTCGCCGTGAAGCTGGGCTGGTTTTCATCCGTCGCGATGATCAATGACAGCATGTCACTGGGCGAAAAGCTGAGCGCGATTGCCCTGCCTGTGGCCGTGCTGGTGCTGGTGGTGCTGGCGCATATGATGCGGATGACGCGGGCGGCGATCCTGAACGTGATGCAATCGGCCTATATCGAGACGGCCGAGTTGAAAGGCCTGTCGGGGTTCAACGTGATCTTCCGCCATGCCTTTCCGAATGCGATTTCCCCCATCGTCAATGTGGTGATGCTGAACCTGGCCTATCTGGTGGTGGGTGTCGTCGTGGTCGAGGTGGTGTTCGTCTATCCGGGCATGGGGCAATATCTGGTGGATCATGTGAGCAAGCGGGATGTGCCCGTGGTGCAGGCCTGCGGGCTGGTGTTTGCCGCCGTTTACATCGGGTTGAACATGGTGGCCGATATCGTGGCGATCCTGTCCAATCCGCGGTTGAGGCATCCGAAATGAGGGGTATTCCGATTTCCGCCCTGATCGGGCTGGTATTCACGGGCGCCTATTTTCTGGCGGCGCTGTTTGCGCCCTTCATCGCGCCTTATGGCATGGCCGAGACGGTGGGCGATGTGTGGGAACCGATGTCGCGCACGCATCTGCTGGGCACGGACAGTATCGGGCGCGATCTGCTGACGCGGATGATCTATGGCGGGCGCACGACAATCTTCATCGCGACGATGGCGACGTTGCTGAGTTTCACCACCGGCGCGGTGCTGGGCTTTCTGGCGGCGGTCATTGGCGGCTGGATCGATCAGCTTTTGTCGCGGTTTGTCGATCTGATGATGGCGATCCCTTCGCTGATCTTTGCGCTGGTGGTGTTGTCGGTGATGCCGGTGACGATTCCTGTGCTGATCCTTGTGATGGGGTTGCTGGATTCCACCCGCGTCTACCGGCTGGCGCGCGCCGTGGCGGTGGATATCAACGTGATGGATTTTGTCGAGGCGGCGCGGTTGCGCGGGGAAGGCCGGGTCTGGATCATCTTCCGCGAGATCCTGCCCAATGCGTTGTCGCCGCTGGTGGCCGAGATGGGGCTGCGGTTCATCTTCATGGTGCTGTTCGTGTCTACCCTGTCCTTCCTTGGGTTGGGGGTGCAGCCGCCCAATGCCGATTGGGGCGGGATCGTGAAGGAGAACAAGGAGGGGATCGTCTACGGCATCCCTGCCGCCTTGGTGCCGGCCTTTGCGATTGCGACGCTGGCGATATCCGTCAATCTGGTGGCGGATTGGGTGCTGAACCGGACCACATGTCTGAAAGGGGGGCGCGGTGGGTGAACCCTTGCTCAAGGTGACGGATCTGAAGATCGAGGCGACGGCCTATCCACCCGGCGAGCCGCCGCAGGATATCACCATCGTGGAAGGTGTGAGTTTCGCGCTGGAGAAGGGGTGCGTGCTGGGGCTGATCGGGGAAAGCGGGGCGGGCAAGTCCACCATCGGGCTGTCGGCGATGGCTTATGGGCGCGGCGGGGTGCGGATCACGGGCGGGGAGGTGCGCGTGAACGGGCGCGATATCCTGCGGCTGGGGGTGCGCGATCTGCGGCGGCTGCGCGGGGCCGAGGTGACTTATGTGGCGCAATCGGCGGCGGCGGCGTTCAACCCGGCCAAGCGGATCATGGAACAGGTGATCGAGGCGACGCTGGAACATGGGCGCGCCAGCCGGTCGGAGGCCGAGGCGCGGGCGCGGGCGCTGTTTGCGACGCTGGGGCTGCCGGACCCGGATACCTTCGGGAACCGCTATCCGCATCAGGTGTCGGGCGGGCAGTTGCAGCGGGCGATGACGGCGCTGGCCCTGTGTCCGCAGCCCGATCTGGTGGTGTTCGACGAGCCGACCACGGCGCTGGATGTGACCACGCAGATCGACGTGCTGGCCGCGATCAAGGATGCGATCCGCGAGACCGGGGTGGCGGCGCTGTACATCACCCATGATCTGGCGGTGGTGGCGCAGGTCAGCGACGAGATCATGGTGCTGAAGGGCGGCAAGATGGTCGAACATGGCGCGACGGATCAGATCATCAACGCCCCGCGCGAGGACTATACCCGGGCGCTGGTGTCGGTGCGGTCGATCGCGCATGAGGAGAAGGTGCCCACGGCCGATCCGGTGTTGCGGGTGGAGCATGTCACGGCGCGCTATCGCGGCACCAGTTTCGACGTGCTCCATGATGTGACTGTCGAGGTGCATCCCGGCCAGACCTTGGCGGTGGTCGGTGAAAGTGGGTCGGGCAAATCCACGCTGGCGCGGGTGATCACGGGGCTTTTGCCGCCGTCGGACGGGCAGATCCGTTTTGCGGGGCGGCCTCTCTCTTCCGCCCTGGCCGGGCGTTCTCGAGAGGATCTGCGCGAGGTGCAGATGATCTATCAGATGGCGGATGTGGCGATGAACCCGCGTCAGACCGTGGGCACGATCATCGGGCGGCCGCTGGAGTTCTATTTCGACCTCAAGGGCGAGGCCAAGCGCAAGCGGGTGGCCGAATTGCTGGACGAGATCGAGATGGGCAAGGGGTTCATCGACCGCTATCCGGCCGAGTTGTCGGGCGGGCAGAAACAGCGGGTCTGCATCGCGCGCGCGCTGGCCGCCAAGCCGCGCCTGATCATCTGCGACGAGGTGACATCCGCGCTGGATCCGTTGGTGGCCGATGGCATCCTGAAGCTGCTGTTGAACCTGCAGAAGGTCGAAAACGTCGCCTATCTGTTCATCACCCATGATCTGGCCACGGTGCGCGCCATCGCGGACAGTATCGCGGTGATGTATCGGGGCCGCGTCGTGCGCTATGGCACGAAAAGCGAGGTTCTGGCGCCGCCCTTTGATGATTACACCGATCTTCTGCTGTCATCAGTCCCCGAGATGAAGCTGGGCTGGCTGGAGGATGTGATCGCGCATCGCAAGATGGAAAGTGCGGGGAACTAGATCCGTGCCTGCGTTTCTTCTTGCGGCAAATATCCCCGCCGGAGGCATCCGGCATTGCCGCCGGAAACCGCGTCACTGAAAGAGAAAGACCATGCATAACAAGCTTTTACTGATCATCCTTGACGGTGTGCCGCTGCGCAATTGGCGGCGGTTGTTCGGCAATCTGGAAGGCTGGGTCGAGAGCGGGCAGGCGCAGACATGGGTGATGCGCTCGGTTCTGCCGTCGATTTCGGCCAGTTGCTATGCATCGATCCATACAGGGGTTGCGCCGCAGGAGCATGGCTGCACCGGCAATGGCAATGTGTTCCGGCTGTCGCATCCGGATGTGTTTTCGCAGGTGCGCGCGGGCGGGGGCGTGACCGGGGCGGTCACCCATTCCTTCTGGTCCGAGTTCTTCAACCGCGCGCCCTTCGATCTGGTGCGCGATATCGAATATGACGAGCCGGACAGCATGACGATCAACCATGGCCGGTTCCACACCATGACGGGCTACGGGTTGATCAACCAGATGACGCCGTCGGATGTCGATCTGTTCGCCACGCTGACCATGCTGTGCGCGCGGCATGGGCTGGATTACGGCATCCTGCATACCTGTACACTGGACAGTATGGGACACCGTTTTTACCACGAGTGTCAGGAGATGGATCACGCCTGCGCCGTGATGGACGAGATGCTGGCGCCGTTCATCCCCAAGTGGCTGGCGATGGGCTATGAGGTGATCGTGACCGCCGATCACGGGCAGGATGCGCGCGGCCATCACGGGGGCAACAGCGATTTGCAGCGCGAGGTTGCGCTTTATTATTTCGGTCCGGCCAAGGGGCCTGCGGCCGATACGGTGCTGGATCAGTTGCAGCTGGCCCCCACGATCCTGTCGCGTTTGGGGGCCGATATCCCGTCCACCATGGCGGCGCAGCCGTTTCTTGCGCGGGATTGATGCTGCATATCGGGGTCTGGTGTTGCAGCGCCGCTATATATTGCGAGGGTCGGCTGATTTTGCGGGCGACGTGAAATAGACTCTAGCAGGCGATTCGAAAACGTCATATTCTGGCCTCAATCAACAAAAAGCACCGGATCAATCGGTGCGTTAACGAGTGAGCGGTGTCAGTATGAAGGCAATGGATTTTGTCGTGCGTTCGGTTTCGGGCGCAACCCGGCGTGGCGTGGTCGAGGACGGTGTTGCCGTATCGACCATCGAGGTTTCGGCCGGAGAGGAAGTTTCCCTCAATCTCAGGCAGTTTGAACTGGCAGGTTATGTCAGGGCGGGCGATGACCTGCAGATCACTCTGGCCGATGGCCGGGTGGTGACGCTGAAAGGTTATTTCGATGCGGATGGTGCTGCGGCCCGTTTGTTCATCAGCGCGGAAGGCTATCTGAGCGAGGTCGCACTGACCGAAGGGGCGGATGGTGCATTGATTGCGCAATACGGCCCGACAGAAGCCTGGGGCAAATGGAGCCCGCATGAGGATCTGATCTTCACGGATGAGGATACGGTCACGGCGCCCCTGGCCGAGGATGACACGGTCAGCATGCTGGCGCCGGGTCTGTTGCTGGGCGGTGGCGCGATGAGTGCGGCGGGCGGGGTTGCGGCGCTTGCGGCCGGCACCGTGGTTGCGGGGGCCATCGCGGGCGGCGGTGATGATGCGGGCGGTGCTGGTGCTGGTGCCGGTGCTGGTGCTGGTGCCGGTGCTGGCGGTGGTGGTGCTGGCGGCGGCGGTGCAGGTGGTGCAGGTGGTGGCGGTGCCGGTGGTGCTGGTGGCGGCGATGGCGGCGGCGAGACTGCGGGTCCGCGCCTGCCCACGATCAATGAAAAGGACCCGATCCGTCTGGGTGGCGGCGATGTCCCGCAGATCGTGATCAGCGGCACCGGCGAGCCCGGCGCCGAGGTCGAGGTGAATATCGGCAATGTCAGTCAGGTCACCACACCGGATAGCGACGGTGCGTGGCGGGTCGTGTTCGAGGGCGAGACGATGCCCGCGGATGGCACCTATCCGGTGCTGGTTGACGTGACGCAGCCGGGTGGCGAGCAGATCGATCTGACGGGGCCGTCGGTGATGATCGACACGGTCCCTCCGGTTCTGGCGATCACCGGGGGCACCGAGTCCGCCGGGCATGTGGTCAACGGTGACGATCAGCGCGACGGCGTGGATGTGGCGGGCACGAGTGAGCCGGGGGCGCGGGTCGATGTGACCATGGGCACGGTCACCCGCACGGTCGAGGCCGGTGAGGATGGGCGTTGGTCGGTGAATTTCGGGCCGGGCGAGTTGCCGGAGGGGGATTACAGCCGCGATGTGACCGTGGTTGCCACGGATGCGTTCGACAACGCGACCACGGTGTCGGACCGGATCGTCGTGGACACGATCCCCGATCCCATCGTGATCCATGCGGGTCTTGTGGGCGGTGACGGTGTCGTCAACATGACCGAGGCGGGTGGCGGATACAGTGTCACGGGCACATCCACGCCGGGCAACATGCTGACGCTGACGCGGTTTGACGGGGTCGAGACGATCACCCGCACGGTGCCGGTCGAGGCTGATGGCACATGGCGTGTCGATTATCTGGCATCCGAGGTGCGTGGCGGCGAGTATGACGTCACCCTGAGTGCCACCACGTCGGATGCGGCGGGCAACATTGGCCGCGCTTCGGCCACGGTGCAGGTGGATACCGTGCATCATCTGACGATTGATCCGGCCCCCTTGGGTGCGGCGGATGTGATCAACCGTGCGGCGGCGGATGCGGGAGTGACCTTGCGCGGCACCACGCAGCCGGGCTCCGTGGTCGAGGTGCAGTTCGGCACGATCACGCGGCAGGTCACATCGACCGATGGCACATGGTCGATGGTGTTCGCGGGCAGCGATTTTGCGCGCGACGAATATGACGCGACCTTCAATGTCTCGGCGCGGGATGCGGCGGGCAATGTCAGCACCGCCTCGCGCGAGGTGCGGGTTGATACGGTTGTCGATGTGACGATCAATGACGGGATCGGGCGCAATGGTCTGATCAACGAGGCCGAGCGTCTGAGCGGTGTGCGGATCGCCGGCACCACCGATGCGGATGTGACCGAAGTGATGGTCAAGGTTGGTGATGTGACCAAGCCTGCCATCCTGGACGGGTCCGGCAACTGGGCGGTGCGGTTCGAGACGGCCGATCTGCCCGAGGGTCAGGGCGATCTGAGCGTGACCGCGACGGCGACGGACGGGACCAGCAACAGCAACAGCGCCAGCCGGACGGTGGTTCTGGACACCGAGGTGCGCGACTTTGCCTATACCTCGACCGGGGTGGCGGCGGATGGGATCATCAATGCCGATGATGCGGGTGACGGGCTGACGGTGACCGGGCAGGTTGAACCCGGATCGCGCGTCATGGTCACGCTGGGTGATGTGACGCAGGAGGCGCGGGTTGAGCAGGATGGTCGCTGGAGCACGCGGTTCGAGCCTTCGAGCATCCGTGGCGATGAATACGAGACGCAAGTGACCGCCGTGGCGACGGACAGCGCCTTCAACACCGAGACCCTGATCCATGCGGTGCGGGTGGATACCCGTCTGAACCGTCTGGACCTGTCGGGTCAGGTGGCCGGGGACGGAGTGATCAACATGGCCGAGGCGCAGAGCGGTTTTGCCGTGACGGGCCGGGTCGAGGCGGCTGCGGCGGATGGCACCTTGTCAACCGTGCGGGTCGAGTATGATGGCCAGTTCTATCAGGCCACTGTCGATGCGGCGGGCAACTGGCGGGCGGAAATTCCGGCAGGGGCGGTGCGCACGGGCAGCTATCCCACCGAGATGATCGTGCATGCGCGCGATGCGGCGGGCAATACCGGCACGCTGACGCAGGCTTTGGCGGTGGATACGGATGCGCCGGCCAGCCCCTTTATCGAGGGTTATACCCGCGATCATCAGGGGATTGCCGCGATTTCGATCGACACGATGCCCGAGCCGATCACCCTGACGGAAGTGCGGGCCGATGGCACGCTGGGTGTGGTGAACAGCGACGCGACGGTGATCCGTTCGCGTGGCGAGACGCTGCTTGATTTCGGTGATGTCCTGCCTGATGGCGGCTTTGCCGAGACGCCGTTGCCGGATGGGTCGCATCTTGTTGTCAACGCAACCGATCAGGCGGGCAATACCAGCGGCACCTATCTGGCCTTTGACGAGCTGACCACGTCGGTGATCGATCTGTCGGCGCCGTTGGCGGCGGGGCTGAAGATGGACAGCATCGATCTGACCTTTGCCGAGGACAGCACGCTGACCCTGACCGAGGCGCAGATCCTTGCGATGTCGCCGGATTCGGCCACCCTGACCAT
>NCJR01000336.1 GCA_002282555.1 Rhodobacterales bacterium 34-62-10 | reverse complement strand
AGCGCGGGCGCGGTGTATCGGGCCAACCGATTTACCCCGAAGGGACCGCCCCATGCACGCCTATCGCAGCCATACCTGCGCCGCTTTGAACATCTCTCATGTGGGCCAGACGGTCCGCTTGTCCGGCTGGGTCCACCGTGTCCGCGACCATGGCGGCATCCTGTTCATCGACCTGCGCGACCATTACGGCATCACGCAGGTGCTGTGCGATCCGGACAGCCCGGTCTTTGCACAGGTGGAAAAGGTGCGGTCCGAATGGTGCATCCGCATCGATGGCGAGGTGAAGGCCCGCGATGCATCGCTGGTCAATCCCAAGATCCCGACGGGCGAGGTCGAGGTATTCATCCGCGATATCGAAGTGCTGGGGGCCGCGAAAGAACTGCCGCTGATGGTCTTTGGCGATCAGGACTACCCCGAGGAAACGCGCCTGCGTTACCGTTTCCTTGATCTGCGCCGCGAGGCGATGCAGCGCAACATGACCCTGCGGTCAGACGTGGTGGCCTCCATGCGCAAACGCATGTGGGACAAGGGCTTTCGTGAATATCAGACGCCGATCATCACCGCCTCCTCGCCCGAAGGCGCGCGGGATTTTCTGGTGCCAAGCCGCCTGCATCCGGGCAAGTTCTATGCCCTGCCGCAGGCGCCGCAGCAGTTCAAGCAATTGCTGATGGTGTCGGGTTTCGACAAATATTTCCAGATCGCGCCCTGTTTCCGCGATGAAGACCCGCGCGCCGACCGCAGCCCCACGGATTTCTACCAGTTGGATATGGAGATGTCCTTTGTCACGCAGCAGGATGTGTTCGACACGATCTCGCCCGTGATTGCAGGTGTGTTCGAGGAGTTCGGCGGGGGGCGCCGCGTCGATGCGGCGGCGGAATGGCCGCAGATTTCCTACAAGGATGCGGCCCTCTGGTATGGCACCGACAAGCCCGACCTGCGCAACCCGATCAAGATGCAGGTCGTGTCCGAGCATTTCGCAGGCTCGGGCTTTGCGATCTTCGCCAAACTGCTGGAGCAGGAGGGCACCCAGATCCGCGCCATTCCCGCCCCCGGTGGCGGCAGCCGCAAATTCTGCGACCGCATGAACGCTTTTGCGCAAAAGGAAGGTCTGCCCGGCATGGGTTACATCTTCTGGCGGCAGGCCGAGGATGGATCGGGCATGGAAGCCGCAGGCCCCCTTGCCAAGAATATCGGGCCGGAGCGGACCGAGGCGATCCGCCAGCAGCTTGGCCTTGGCGTGGGCGATGCGGCCTTCTTCCTGGGTGGCAAGCCCAAGCAGTTCGAAAGCGTGGCGGGCAAGGCGCGCACTGTGATCGGCGAGGAACTGGGCCTTACCGACAAGGACCGTTTCGCCTTTGCCTGGATCGTGGATTTCCCGATCTACGAGCAGGACGCGGAAAGCGGCAAGATCGACTTTGAACACAACCCTTTCTCCATGCCGCAGGGCGGGATGGAGGCGCTGATGGGCGACCCTCTGGCCGTGCGCGGGTTCCAGTATGATCTGGCCTGCAACGGCTATGAGCTGGTGTCGGGGGCCATCCGCAACCACAAACCCGAGATCATGTTCAAGGCCTTCGAGATTGCCGGCTATGGCAAGGACGAGGTCGAGAAACGGTTCGGCGGCATGGTCAATGCCTTCCAATACGGCGCGCCGCCCCATGGTGGCTGTGCGGCGGGGATCGACCGGATCGTGATGCTGCTGGCGGATGAGGCAAATATCCGCGAGGTGATCCTGTTCCCGATGAACCAGCGGGCCGAGGACCTGATGATGGGGGCCCCCAGCGAGCCCTTGGCGCAGCAGTTGATGGAACTCAACCTGCGCGTGATCCCGCAAAGCTGACAGCACGTATTGCGGTCCTTCTTGGGGCGTGAAATGTTGAAAATGTGACGGGCGGGGCGGTGTAAAGCGGTCCCGCCTTTGCTATATGGGCAGGATGGTGCAACCCCGACAGGAGGGGACGTGGTGCGATTTGATCCGGTTCTGGCGGAAAAGCGTTTCGGCAACGGGCTGTCGCCCGTAGTCGCGCCACCCGCATCGGTCACGCAGATGCTGGATCATCTGAGCGGACCTGACGCCGCCGCCGCACGTTTCCCGGTCGAGACATTCACGCAGTATCGCGAGCGTATCATCCTGGTGCAGGACGCCTGGAAAGTGCGCCAACAGCAACGCGGAAGCGAGGCGGCCGGGTTTGCGCGCAAGGCCGTGAATCTGGAAAAGCGCGCCGCACGGACCGACCGTCTGTTCTGGCTGGGCCAGCAGATGCTGCGCCGGACATGGGCGCAGGACAGTCTGCGCGAGCGTCTGGTGGGGTTCTGGGCCGATCATTTCACGGCACAGGGCAAGGCGGGGCTGCTGCGGTGGTCGGCGACCCCCTATGTCGAAGAGGCGATCCGCCCCCATGTCACCGGCCGGTTCAGTGATCTTCTGCTGGCGGCGACCACCAGCCCCTTGATGCTGCATTATCTGG
>NCJR01000335.1 GCA_002282555.1 Rhodobacterales bacterium 34-62-10 | reverse complement strand
AGCAGGCGGTCCACTTCCTTGCGGCGGGCGACGGGGTCGGGATGGGTGGCGAAGCTTTTCATCGGCTCGCCAATGATGCGCGCCACGCGCCAGCGCGGGTTGAGGCTGGCATAGGGATCCTGAAAGATCATCTGCATCCGCCGCCGGACGGCGGGGGGCTGGCCCGCGCGGGTGCCGGCCAATTCATGCCCGTCAAAGCGGATACTGCCCGCCGAGGGCTGCGTCAGCCCCATCAGCAGCTTGGCCACAGTGGATTTGCCGCAACCGGATTCCCCCACAAGGCTGAGGGTTGTGCCGCGCGGGATCGGGAAATCAACACCATCCACCGCATGCACATACTTGCGTCCGCCGCCCTGCGTAAGCCGGGTCAGAAAGGGTTGCGACAGGTCGAAGGTCTTTTTCAGACCTGTGACGGTCAGGATCGGATCGCTCATGCAGAAACCTCCTTGCTCAGGTGGCAGGCGACCGAGCGCGTGGCATGGCCTGTCAGGTCGGGCCGAGTTTGCCCGCAAATCTCGATGCGCACCGGGCAGCGCGGGGCAAAGGCGCAACCGGCAGGGCGCGCATGGGGGCGCGGCATCGCGCCTTCGATCTGCGGCAGCACATCGGGGCGCGCGCCGATGCGCGGGATCGAGGCCATGAGACCGCGCGTATAGGGGTGGCGCGGCGCGGTCAGCACTTCGGTCACAGACCCCACCTCAACGATGCGGCCTGCATACATCACCGCCACCCGGTCAGCAGTTTCGGCAATCACGCCCATATCATGCGTGACCAAGATCACCGCCACGCCGGTTTCGCGCGCCAGTTTGCGCAGAAGCGCGATGATCTGGGCCTGCACGCTGACATCCAGCGCAGTCGTGGGTTCATCCGCAATGACCAGACGCGGTTCGGCACACAAGGCCAGCGCGATGACGACACGCTGGCGCATCCCGCCGGAATACTGGTGCGGATAGGTGTCGATCCGCGCCTCGGGGGCGGGGATCCCCACGCGGCGCAACCAGTCGATGGCGCGGGCGCGGGCCTCGTCCTTGGGCAGTTTCAGATGGGTCTGGATCGTCTCGATCAACTGCTCGCCTACGGTCAGCACGGGGTTCAGGCTGGTCAGCGGGTCCTGAAAGATCGCCCCGATCCGCCGCCCCCGGATGCGGCGCATCTCATCGGGGCGCAGGGTGTCGATACGCTGGCCTTCCAGCAAGATCTCGCCTGCGGCGATGCGACCGGGTGGTTCGATCAGGCCGATGATGGCGGCCCCGGTCATGGATTTGCCGGCACCTGATTCACCAACCATCCCCAGGATCTCGCCGGGCGAGACGCTCAGGCTCACATCCTCGATCGCGTTGACAGTGCCGCTGCGACCGGGAAAGGCCACGGTAAGGTTTTCGACGGTCAGAAGGTTCATGGCGCTTACCTCAGTTTGGGGTTCAGGGCGTCGCGCAGCCAGTCACCCAGAAGGTTGACCGCCAGCACAAGGGCCACCAGCACGACAGAGGGAAAGATGACCACCCACCAGATGCCCGAGAACAGGTATTCGTTGCCGATACGGATCAGCGTGCCAAGGCTGGGCTGCGTGGCGGGCATGCCCACGCCAAGGAAGGACAGCGTCGCCTCGGTCAGCACGGCCATGCCAAGGTTGATCGTGGCGATGACCAGCACGGGGCCAAGCACGTTGGGCAGGATGTGATGCAGCATGATCCCCATGCCCGACACACCGTTGATGCGCGCGGCCTGCACATATTCCTTCTGCCGCTCGACCATGGTCGAGCCGCGCACGGTGCGAGCATATTGCACCCAGTTGGTCAGGCCGATGGCCAAGATAAGGACCCAGATCGCCGCATCCGCGTGGCGTTCAGGCGGCAGCACACCGCGTGCGATGCCGTTGACGAGCAGCGCCACCAGAATGGCCGGGAAGCTCAGCAGGACGTCGGCCACCCGCATGATGGCCCCGTCGACCATACCGCCCACGAACCCGCCCAAAAGACCCAGCGAGATTCCCACAACCGCCGCCAGCGCTACGCTGGCAAAGCCCACGATCAGTGACAGGCGCAGACCATATAGGATCGAGGAATACAGATCGCGCGCCTGTTCATCCGTGCCCAGAAAATAGCGCGGATCACCACCCTCGGCCCATGCGGGGGGCAATTCGCTGTCCAGCAGGAAGAGTTGCGAAATGTCATAGGGGTTCTGCGTCGCCAGCAGCGGCGCGAACAAAGCGGCGGCGAAGAGGATCAGGATCAGCAAGCTTGAGATACGCGCGGTCCAGGAGCGGCTGAAGTTCCATGCCACATCGCTGTTCCACAGACGGGTCAGCGCCGCGGGGGTGGTTTTGATCTGAGTGGTGTCGGTCATGGCGTCCTCCAGCAGGTCAATGGGCCGCCCGCGCGTCCTCGACCCGCAGGCGCGGGTCCAGCACGGCATAGAGCAGATCGACAGTTGTGTTGATGATCACGAAGATTAGACTGACCAGCACCAGA
>NCJR01000052.1 GCA_002282555.1 Rhodobacterales bacterium 34-62-10 | reverse complement strand
GAGAAGCCGATGCCGATCGAGCCGCCATTGGGCGACAGGATGGCGGTGTTCACGCCCACGACCTGCCCGTCCATGTTGAACAGCGGCCCGCCCGAGTTGCCCCGGTTGATCGCGGCGTCGGTCTGGATGTAGTCGTCATAGGTGCCCGACAGGGCGCGGTTGCGGGCCGACACGATACCCGCGCTGACCGAAAAGCCCTGCCCCAGCGGGTTGCCCATCGCCACGACCCAATCACCCACGCGGGCAGTGTCGCTGTCACCGAAGCTGACGAAGGGAAGCGGTTGATCCGCCTCGACCTTGAGCAGGGCGATGTCGGTGTTGGGGTCGGTGCCGATGACCTTGGCCACCAACTCCTCGCCGGTGAAGAATTCGATCGTGATCTCGTCCGCGCTTTCGATGACGTGGTTGTTGGTCACGATATAGCCGTCTTCCGAGATGACAAAGCCCGAGCCCAGCGCCGAGGAGCGGCGGGGACGGTCGCCGGGACCGCCATTACGGTCCTGAAACTCGCGGAAGAAATCCTCGAACGGGCTGCCTTCGGGAACAATCGGGTTTGGTCCTGTGCCCGCCGCGACCGTGGTCGATGTCGTGATGTTCACGACCGCCGGGCTGATCTTGTCGGCCAGATCTGCAAAGCTTTCGGGCCGCGCCTGTGCCTGCACCACCGTGATCAGCATCATGGCCGTGGTGATCAGACCCAGCCAAAAGGCACGGATCAGGCCGGTTTGGTGATCGGGGACCGAGACCGCTGTGTTGTTCATTCCCGCAACTCCTCTGATTCAAAACGCTTTTCGGACCAAGGCGGTCCAGGGCGTGCTTTCTGAAGAGCAATGTAGTGCGTGGCGCGGGCAAGACCAAGCGCCGATACACCCGTTCAAGCGGCTGTGATCCCGTGTCAGGCGCCCAGTTGCTTGGCCAGCCACACGAAAGCCACCCCCGCGACCACCGCCAGCAACCCCAGGGTGCGGCGCGCGGGTTCGGGGATCTGGCGCAGGGCGGCCAGCATGGTTTCGATAAGCGAAGGGGCCAGCGCATAGGCCAGCCCCTCGACGATCAGCACCAGCCCAAGGGCCAGAAGCGCCGTTTCGATCATCAGTTCTGCACCGCCGGGGCCACAGGTTCCTGATCCCGCGTCGGACGGTCCGAGCGCAGGTAATCAAAGAACTGGCTGTCCGGTGTCATCACCATGGACGAGTTCCCGCCCTGCAGCGCCGTTTCATAGGCCTGCATCGAGCGGTAGAAGCTGAAGAATTCAGGGTTTGCCCCGAATGCCTCGGCCAGGATCGCGTTGCGTTCGGCGTCTGCCTCACCGCGGGTGATCTGGGCTTCACGCTCGGATTCCGACAGCGTCTCGACCACGGTCCGGTCGGCCAGCGCGCGCACACGCTGGGCCGCTTCGTTACCGCGCGCGATTTCATCGGCAGCCTCGCGTTCCCGCTCGGCCCGCATCCGCGCGAAGGTCGCGTCAAGGTTCTGTGCGGGCAGGTTCGTCTGCTTCAGGCGCACGTCAACCACATCCAGACCCAGACCCCGCGCCGAGGTTTGCGCCTGATCGCGGATCCGGTTCATCAGGACGCGGCGATCTTCCGACAGGATCGTGTCCGAGGTGACCTGATCCGCACCCAGAACCTCACGGATCTGCGCGTTCAGGATCGAGGACAGACGATCCTCGGCGGCGCGCAGGCCACCGACGCCCACGGCCTGACGGAACTGCACCACATCACTGATGCGGTAGCGCGCGAAGGCATCGACCACCAGACGGCGGTCATCCGAGGGCGTGACTTCGATCGTATCCGTATCCAGCGACAGGATGCGGTCGTCATAGCGCACGACTTCCTGGATCAGCGGGATCTTGAAGGCCAGACCCGGCTCTTCCTTGACGGCCTTGATCTGGCCGAATTGCAGCACCAGCGCCTTTTCACGCTCGTCCACAACGAAAACCGATGACAGCGCTGTGGCGATCACAACCACGACGATCGGAAGCAGAAATGTTGTCTTGCGCATGATCTCAGTTCCCCTGTGTGGCCGCTGGGCGGCGCAGTTCGTTCAGAGGCAGATAGGGCACGACGCCCTGTCCCCCGTCACCGCCGACGATGGAACTGTCCAGAATCGTCTTGTCGATCTGACTCATCACCCGCTCCATCGTTTCGATGTAAAGACGGCTGCGGGTCACATCCTCGGCCTTTTCGTATTCGGCCAGAACCGAATTGAAGCGGCTGGCTTCACCCAGGGCGTTGTTCACGACCTGCGCACGATACCCTTCGGCCTGTTCAAGGATCTGCGCGGCTTCACCACGCGCTTCGGCCAGCACGCGGTTGGCATAGGCATCGGCCTGACGCTGCAGACGGTCACGTTCCTGCTCGGCGGCCTGCACCTCGCGGAAGCTGTCGATCACTTCGGCGGGCGGGTCGGCCTTGTCAAGGTTGACGCGGACGATGGTGATCCCGCTTTCATAGGCGTCCATCGTGGCCTGAATGTTCTGCATCGCGGTATCGGCGATCAGACCCCGGTCCCGGTTGAGGATCGGTGCCAGTGTCGAGGCGGCGATGATCTCGCGCATCACGGATTCCGACACGGATTGCACGGTCTGGCGCGGGTCGCGCAGGTTGAACAGCAGCTTGGCGGGGTCATTGATGTTCCAGACCACCTGGAAATCGATGTCCACGATATTGGCATCGGTGGTCAGCATCAGACCCATGGAATCGCCATTGGTGGATGTGCCCACATCCTCGGTCCGTTCCGAGGTGACGTTGACCACTTCGGCGGTGACCAGCGGCCATGGCGCGAAGTTCAGACCGGGATTGCCGATCTTGTAGAATTCGCCAAGGAAAAGCTCGACCGACTGTTCTTCCGGGCGCACGGTGTAGAAGCTGGAGAATGCCCACAGACCGACCGCCGCCAGAATACCCAGACCCACGGTCGTGCGGGTGAAGATCGGACCGCGTGGGCCTTCGCCACCGCCGCCGCCTGCACCGCCACGCCCGCCGCGACCGCCCATCAGCACGCGCAGCTGTTCCTGACCCTTACGCATCAGCTCGTCTATTTCCGGGATTTGCGGCCCGTTCCCGTCGTCGCCGGGGCGTCGCCCGCCCCCGTTGTTGCGACGTTCATCATCGCCACCCTTGTTGCCGCCACTGCCGCCACTGCCGCCGCCGCCCCATGGGCCGCCCGAATTTCCAGCCATTGAGTTTGGTTCCCCTTGTTGTCTTCTTTTTGAACGGTCTTGAACACCTGCCCCTAACCTGTGAGGTCGGCGCGAAATTTCAAGCGGTGCGGGTCGGCGTTTTCATTGTCACCAGTTCCTCCGACATGGTCGGATGCACCGCCACGGTGCGGTCGAAATCCTCTTTTGTGGCCCCCATCTTGACCGCGATACCGGCCAGCTGGATCATCTCGCCGGCCTGAGGTGCTACGATATGACACCCCAGAACCTTGCGTGTCGCCTTGCTGACCACCAGTTTCATCAGCACGCGGCGCGGGTTTCCGGCAAAGGCGCTTTGCATCGGCTTGAAGGAGGTGCAGTAGATCTCGACCGGTTCGATGTCACGCGCGGCTTCCTCGGACAGGCCCACTGTGCCTATCTCGGGCTGGGTAAAGATCGCGGTCGGGATCAGGTCGTGATCCACGGGGGTCGGGTTGCCGCCGAACACCGTCTCGACAAAGGCCATCCCCTCGCGGATCGCGACAGGCGTCAGGTTGACGCGGTCGGTCACATCGCCCACCGCATAGATCGAGGGGATCGCCGATTGCGAATAGGCGTCCACGATCACCTGCCCGCTGCGACCCAGATGCACGCCCAACGCCGCGAGCCCCATGTTTTCGGTATTCGGCGCGCGGCCGGTGGCGAACATGACCTGATCGAAGACCTGCTCATCGCCATTGGTGGCCTTGGTGCGGATGCCGTCACCCTCACGCTCCAGCGACAGGATATTGGTGCCCAGGTGCAGCTTGATGCCGTTTTGCTGCATCTCCTCGGCCACCAGCCCGCGCGCCTCGTCGTCGAAGCCGCGCAGGATCTGCGCGCCGCGGTAATATTGCGTCACCTCGACCCCCAACCCATTGAGGATACAGGCGAATTCACAGGCGATATAGCCGCCGCCGATGATCAGGATGGATTTCGGCAATGTCTCGAGATGGAAGATGTCGTTCGAGGTGATGGCAAGGTCCGCCCCCGGCATGTCGGGTTTGACGGGCCGCCCGCCCATCGCCAGCAGGATATGCTTGGCGGTCTTGCGGGTGCCATCGGACAGTTCCACCGTATGCGGATCGACCAGCGTGGCGCGGGCGTCGAAGGTCGTCACCCCGTTGGATTTCAGGATATTGCGGTAGATGCCTTCCAGACGGTCCAGTTCGGCATGCAGCTTGGTGCGGAAGGTGGTCCAGTCGAAATCGCCGATCCGGATGTCCCAGCCATAGGCGCGCCCCTCGGTGGCAAGGCCGGGATATTCGCTGGCAAAGACCATCAGCTTTTTCGGCACGCAGCCCCGGATCACGCAGGTGCCGCCGTAGCGGTCCTCCTCGGCCAAGGCCACTTTGACGCCGCGCTGTGCCGCGACGCGCGCCGCGCGCACCCCGCCCGAGCCGCCGCCGATGACAAAAAGATCATAGTCGAAATCGCTCATCAGGTCCCCCTGCATTGATCGGCGACAGGTATTTCACATCGCGGCAGGAAGGGCCAGAGAAAGCGGAGGGGCAATCGCGCACGCGCCCTCTGGCGTCCGCCTGCGCGCTTTGCCATGGTCGCAGGACAGGATCGGGGCAGACAGGCAAGGCAGCGGCGGCACATATGATCAAGGACATCACTCTGCGCGCCGTGGCCATGGGGCTGCTGGCGGCCTTCGTGGGCTATGCCGCGTCATTCGCCATCGTGCTGGCGTGGGGCTGCTGGCGGCCTTCGTGGGCTATGCCGCGTCATTCGCCATCGTGCTGGCGGGGCTGGATGCGATGGGGGCCAGCCCCGCGCAGGCGGCGACGGGGTTGTTCTTTGCCACATTGGGCATGGGGGTCTGCGGGCTGTGGCTGTCGGTCACCACGCGCATTCCGGCGGCGGTGGCATGGTCCACGCCGGGGGCTGCGTTTCTGGCCGGCAGCGGCGCCCTGCCCGGCGGCTTTGCCGAGGCGGTGGGCGCGATGCTGGCCTGCGCGGGGCTGATCGTGATCACCGGCTTCGTGCCCGTGATGGGGCGCGCGGTGGCGGCGATTCCCAAGCCGGTGGCCAATGGGCTGCTGGCGGGCGTGCTGCTGAAGCTGTGTTTCGCCCCCGCGCTGGCTTTGGGCGAGATCCCGGTGCTGGTCCTGCCCGTGCTGCTGGCATGGCTGGTGGGGCTGCGCTGGAACCGGCTGGCCGCGATGCCCTTTGCGGTCGTGGCCTTTGTGCTGGTGCTGGTCTTTGGCGTCGATATGGACGGGGTGGCCCCTGTCAGCGGGGCGTTGTTGCCGGATCTGGCCCTGGTGACGCCGGTGTTCACATGGCAGGCGCTGATCTCGGTCGCGCTGCCGTTGTATCTGGTCACCATGGCGGGGCAGAATATCCCCGGCTTTGCGGTGCTGGACCTGAACGGCTACAGGGTCGCGCGCCAGCCGATGCTGTTCAAGACCGGGCTGGTCAGCCTTGCCATCGCGCCCTTCGGGTCGATCCCGGTGAACATGTCCGCCATCACCGCCGCGATCATGGCCGGCGAGGATGCAGGCCCCGATCCCGCCCGCCGTTACTGGGCGGCGATGATCTGCGGGCTGGCCTATATCGGTCTGGCTTGCATGGCGGGGCTGGTCGCGGCCCTGACCAGTGTCGCCCCGGCCGCGCTGATCACGGCGGTGGCGGGGCTGGCGCTGATCCCGGCGCTGGTCGGATCGCTGTCGGCAGCCTTCAGCGTGCCCGGTCAGTTGGAGGGGCCGGCCCTGACCTTTCTGATCGCGGCCAGCGGGATGACCCTGATGGGCATATCGGGCGCGTTCTGGGGCGTGCTGGCGGGGACGATTGTCTGGGTCGTCAAAACGCGGGCGACGGCGGGCTGAGCGCGCGCCGTTTCGCCGTCAATCCGCCAGATCGGTGAAAAGATTGTCGCTTTCCACGAAATCGATCCGGTCCTGTTCGATCGTCCCCTCGTTGATGTCGCGGGTTTCCACCCTTCCATCGCCATAGCCCACGATCACGATATCGCAGATATCGATGAACAGACCATTCTCGACCACGCCCGGCACTTGGTTCAGCACCATGGCCAGTTGCCGCGCATTGCCGATGCGGTTCAGATGCAGATCAAGGATGTGATTGCCCTCGTCGGTGATGAAGGGGCGGTCGCCGTTCATGCGCAGCGTCACGTCGCGGCCCAGAACGTCCATCGAGATCAGCATCTCCTCGACCAAGGCCCGCGTGGTCTGCCAGCCGAAAGGGATCACCTCGACGGGCAGCGGGAAGGCGCCCAGCGTTTCCACCTCCTTGCCCACGTCCGCGATCACGATCATCTGGTCACTGGCGGTGGCCACGATCTTTTCCTGCAAAAGTGCGCCGCCGCCGCCCTTGATCAGGTTCAACTCTCCGTCGAATTCATCCGCGCCATCGATCGTCAGGTCCAGCCATTTGGCCTGATCCAGACTGATCACCTCGATCCCCACCTCGCGGGCCAGCGCCGCCGTGCGGGTGGATGTGGGCACGCCCTTGATCTTGAGGCCGTCCTGCCGGACCAATTCACCCAGACAGCGCACCATCCACGCGGCGGTCGATCCGGTGCCAAGGCCCACGCGCATGCCGTCCTCGACGTAATCCACAGCGCGTTTGGCGGCCACGAATTTGGCCTTGTCGATGGGGGACAATTCTGCGGGCATGGCAGCGACTCCGTCTTGGGTGTGGCCTGCTTATAGGAAAGATGTGGCCGGGCTGCGAGGGGGCAATCGCGCGGATTTGCGCGAAAGCCGCCGCAGGGGTCGCTTTCTGGCGATGCAACACGCGGCAAATGGCGGCAGATTGTGCAGATGACGCATCCGTACCGCCTGCATTACGCGCCCGACAACGCATCCCTGATCATCCGGCTGACGCTGGAGGAGATGGGCCTGCCCTATGACGCCGTTCTGGTGGATCGCAGCACGCAGGCGCAAAGGTCCGCGCCCTATCTGGCGTTGAACCCGCATGGGCGGATTCCGGTGCTGGAAACCCCTGATGGCGCGATATTCGAGACCGGGGCGATCCTGCTGTGGCTGGCCGATCGTCACCGCGCCTTGTTCCCCGCCCCTGATCATCCTGATCGGGGCGATGCGCTGAAATGGCTGTTTTTCCTGTCCAATACCCTGCATGCCGAACTCAGGATGCTGTTTTATCCGGCGCTTTATATCGGCCCGAACCCCGCGCATCACGGGGCGCTGCGGGATGGGTTGCAGGCCTCGCTTGGCACGCATCTGGCGCGGCTGGATGCGGTGGCGGGGGCAGGTCATGCGTGGCTGGGCGGGGCCAGTCCGACGGTGCTGGATTTCTATCTGGCCACGTGCCTGCGCTGGATCGCGCTTTATCCCCGTGATAGGCCGGGCTGGTGGGACCGTGACAGCACCCCGCATCTGGCCGCGCTTTGCGCATCGGTCGAGATGCGGCCTGCCACCCGCGCCTGCGCCATGGCCGAGGGGTTGGGCGACCGCCCCTTTACCGCGCCCGATTATCCGAACCCGACCAAGGGAAGTGCCACATAATGTTTCTGTCCGTCTTCGAGATGTTCAAAGTGGGGATCGGCCCGTCATCGTCGCATACGATGGGGCCGATGGTGGCGGCGGCACGGTTTCTGGACCTGCTGCGCAGCCAGCCCTTCACCGCGCATGGTCTGCGCGCCACCCTGCATGGATCGCTGGCCTTTACCGGCGTGGGTCATGCCACGGACCGGGCCACGATCCTTGGGCTGGCGGGGTTGAAGCCGGACACTTACGACCACGCGCAGGCCGAGGCGCTGATGGTCAGCATCCGCGACACCAAAACGATTGAGGTGGATGGCCTGCCGCCCCTGCATTTCGACCCGCTGGCCGATCTGGTCTTTGACTTCGGCCCCGCCCTGCCCGGTCACGCCAACGGGATGAAGCTGATGGCGACGGACAAACAGGGCGACGTGATCCTGCGCGAGACCTATTATTCCATCGGCGGCGGTTTCGTGATGACCGAAGCCGAGCTGGCGGCGGGCAAGGATACCGACGATGGCGTGCCCGTGCCCTATCCGTTCAAATCCGCCGATGAGATGCTGGCGATGGCGAAACGCGCGGGCAAAAGCATTGCCGAAATGAAGCGCGCCAATGAGCTGTCGCGGCGTCCGCGCGCGGAACTGGATCAGGGGATCAAGCGCATCTGGCAGGTGATGACTGATTGCATCGACCGGGGGCTGGAGCATGACGGGATTCTGCCCGGCGGATTGAACGTGCGCCGCCGCGCGCGCGGCATCCATCAGGCGTTGCTGGCCGAACGCGGGCTGAACCAGACAGCGCCGCATATCATCAACGACTGGATGAGCACCTATGCCATGGCCGTGAACGAGGAAAACGCGGCCGGAGGCCAAGTCGTGACCGCGCCCACCAATGGTGCGGCGGGCGTGATGCCCGCCGTGATCCGCTATTGGCTGGACCATGTGCCGGGGGCCAATCCTGCCCGCGTCGATGAATTCCTGCTGACCGCCGCCGCGATCGGGGGGCTGGTGAAATACAACGCCTCAATCTCTGGGGCGGAGGCTGGCTGTCAGGCGGAAGTGGGCAGTGCGGCGGCGATGGCGGCGGCTGGCCTGTGCGCCGTGCTGGGCGGCACGCCCGAACAGATCGAGAATGCCGCCGAAATCGCGCTGGAGCATCATCTGGGCATGACCTGCGATCCGGTCAAAGGGCTGGTGCAGGTGCCCTGTATCGAGCGGAACGGGCTGGGCGCGATCAAGGCGGTGTCGGCGGCGTCCCTGGCGATGCGCGGCGATGGGCAGCATCTGGTGTCCTTGGATGTGTGTATCGAGACGATGCGCCAGACCGGGGTGGACATGTCCGAGAAGTATAAAGAGACATCGCTGGGCGGGCTGGCGGTGAATGTGCCCAACTGTTGATCTTTGGGGCGGGCCGGGGATTTTGAGTATTTGGGGAACGATGAAGGGCGGGGCGTTTTGGGCATGGCAGGGGCGCGCGGGGCGCGGTAAGGCCGGGATATGAGTGATGTCCGCAGCCCCGCCCTGCCCTATCTGAATGACCGCGTGGTTTTGGGCGTGGTCTTGATGCTGGGCTTTTGTCTGACCGCACCGCTGATCGATGTGGCGTCCAAGCTGGCCGCCGCGACGATCCCGGTGGGGCAGATCACCACCGCGCGGTTCATCGTGCAGGGCGCGCTGATGCTGCCCTTGTGCTGGATCATGGGGCATGCGCTGCGCCTGCCGCCGGGGGTGTTGGGGCGGCTGGTGCTCAGGGCGCTGTTCTTGATCCTGTCGACGTATTTCTTTGTGGCCGCCGTCAAGGTGATGCCGATTGCAGATGCTTTGGTGATCGTGTTCGTGGAGCCGTTCATCCTGCTGCTTTTGGGCAAATATATGTATGGCGAGGAAGTGGGGCCGCGCCGCCTGTGGGCCTCTGTCGTCGGGTTCGCGGGCGCAGTGCTGGTGATCCAGCCCAGCCTTGTGGCCTTTGGTCTGGTGGCGCTGTTTCCGCTGGGCACGGCGTTTTTCTTTGCGTTCTACATGCTGGTGACACGCAGCCTGTCGCGGCAGATGCATCCGGTACCGATGCAGTTTCATACCTCGGCCTTCGCTGCGCTGATCTGCTTGCCCTTCATGGTGCTGGGGATGGGAGTGGAGATCCCCACGATCAGCCCGGTCTGGCCGGTGGGGATCGAGTGGACATGGTTGTTCGCAGTCGGCGCGGCATCGGCGCTGTCGCATCTGATGATCAGCTATGCGCTGCGTTTCGCGCCCTCGGCCACGGTCGCGCCGCTGCATTATCTTGAGATCCTGAGCGCGGTGGCCTTTGGCTGGCTGTTCTTTTCCGACCTGCCCAATGCGATGACCTTTGCGGGCATGGCGGTGATCACCGCGTCGGGGCTGTACATCTTTCACCGTGAGAGGGTGCAGGAACGGGCCAAGCGCCACGGCTGATGCAGAGGCGACACAACGACCGAGAGCGCGCAGCGCCGAGGAGCCTGCCGCAGCCGATTGCCATTGACCGCGCCCGCGCCTAGCGTGGGGCGCATGACCAAGATCCCACCCCCCATCATTCACCCGCCCGACCGCCCGCTGCTGGGTATCCTGCTGATGCTGGGCTTTTGCGCCGTGGCGCCGATGGCCGATGCCGTGGCCAAGATCCTGGGCGAGACCGTGCCCCTGATGATGGCGGTCTTTGCGCGATTCGCGGTGCAGGCGGTGCTGCTGGTGCCGCTGGTGATCGCGGGCGGGCGGGTCTGGCGTCTGCGCGGGCGGATACTGCATCTGGTGGTGCTGCGCACCGCGCTGCATATCGCGGGGATCACGCTGATGTTCAGCGCGCTGGCGCATCTGCCGCTGGCCGATGCCATTGCGATCGCCTTCGTGATGCCCTTCGTGCTGCTGCTTCTGGGCCATCTCATCCTCAAGGAAGAGGTCGGGCCGCGCCGCCTGATCGCCTGTATCGTGGGCTTCATCGGCACGCTGCTGGTGATCCAGCCCAGCTTTGCCGAAGTGGGCTGGCCTGCCCTGCTGCCCGTGGGTGTGGCGGTGGTCTTTGCCGCCTTCATCCTTGTGACGCGGCTGGTCGCGCGCGAGACCGATCCCATCGGCTTGCAGGCGGTCAGCGGCGTGATGGCCAGCGTGGTGCTGCTGCCCGTGCTGCTGATCTTTGGCAGCGTGGACAGCGGGCCGGAACAGTTGCGCCTGATGCTGCCCGATGCGCGCGACTGGGCGCTGCTGATCAGTGTCGGTATTCTTGGCACGCTGGGTCATCTGCTGATGACATGGTCGCTGCGCTATGCGCCCGCCGCGACGCTGGCGCCGATGCAATATCTGGAGATTCCCTTTGCCACCTTCATCGGCTGGCTGATCTGGCGCGATCTGCCTGACGGATTGGCCGCGATCGGCATCGCGATCACCGTCGGATCAGGTCTTTATATCGTGGCGCGCGAACGCAACCTCAGCCGGGATGCGGCAAGGCTGGCTCAATCCCAACCATAGGGGCGGTCGATCAGCGTCGCCACCAGTTGCCCCAGAACGCGGCGCGGCAGGAACAGCAGCATCTTGGGCGCGGTCACGGCCAGCCAGATCGGTCCGGTCGCGTGATTGGAGGTGCCCACCCGACCATCCGGCGCGAAGCTGAGGCCACCGACCGGCCAGTGCAGCCCCTCGGATTTCGCCTCGACCGCGCCCATGGGAAACAGCGACACCGTATCCCCCGGCGTCAGATCCAGCCGCAGCGAGGGCGGCGCCAACATCACCACCTCATGCGGGCCCACAAGGATGCAGCGTGTCCGGTGGTGCCGCACCAGGCTGTTAAAGGACGCCATCTGGTGATCCAGACGCGGTCCGGTGAAGCCTAGCCCCAGCACAAGCGGCGCGCGGATCGCCATCAGGCATTTGTCGAAATCCGTGCTGTCCTGGTCATCGATCCGGTGGATCGTCGCCGCGGGCAGGCGGGCACGATCCGCAGGGTGCAGCGAATCCATGTCGCCGATCACCGCTTCGGGAATATGCCCCGCCGCCAGTGCATGGGCCGCCCCCCCATCCGCAGCCACCAGACGCGGCGCCATGTCCAGCACCTGCGCCAGAGTTTGAGGATCGACAGCGCCGCCGCCGATCAAGGTGACGGGCGCATCTGCGTGAACAATGACAGGTTGCATGGGGGGATTGCCGTCCTTTCAGGAAACAGATCACAATCTAAACACAAAATGATACGGTAAATATCGAAGATTCGTTCAGGTTTCGACGCCTATCACGTGGTAAACACATGGATTACAGGCAAAAGAAAGCGAGTGACCAATGGTGAGCACCAGCAAGATTCTCACGGTCTCCTATGGAACATTTTCATGCACACTTGAAGGATTCGACGATTCTTTCGAGACCATGAAGGCCATTGCGGAGTATTTCCGGGATCTCGCCGCCGAGGACCGGTATTTCGGCGCGGAACCGCCCGTTCCGGATGCCGAGATGCTGGCGCGGATCGCCGAGCGTGAGATCGCCCGCCGGGTCGAGGCGCGCGAAGAGCGGGGCAATATCGTGTTGCGCGCCCAGCCTTATGGCACCGTGGGGGCGCCGCTGGCCCAGCCTGTTGCAACATCCCAGCCTGTTGCAGCATCCCAGCCTGTCAGCTTTGCACCGGCACCGCTGGCCCAGACGCCCGCCGCTGCCGCGCCTGCTGCTGCCGCGCCCGCGCCTGCGCAACAGCCTGTTGCCGCAGAAAGGGTAGCAGAAACGGCTACAGAAAATGTCGCAGAAACCGCCACGGAAACAACAGCGGAAACCGTCGCAGCACCCGCCGTTGCGCCACGGCAGGCCCCGACACGGCCCGCAGCGGATGTGCCCACAGCGGATGTGCCTGCTGCGGATGACTGGGAAGATGTCTCGCTGGATGCCTTCGCAAGCGATGTGGCCCGCTCGCCCGCCATGGCCACGACCCCGCTGCGCCACACGCCCGTGCCGCATCCCGATCCCGAAAGCGTGGCCGCCAAGTTGCAGCGCATCCGCGATGTGGTGACCAAGGCCGCAGCCACCCCCGCGCCCGACAGCTATTCCGAGGATGAGCATGCCGACAGCTTTCTGGCCGAAACCGCCAGCAGCATCGAGACGGCACTGGCCGAGGATGCCGCCGCCGATCAGCATCCCGAGGACGATGATGGCGACGAGATTGCAGCCCTGCTCAGCCGCCTGACCGGGGAAAGCAAACCTGCCGCAGCTCAAGCGGCGGCGGCCGACGCCATCGCACAGGACGACGCCTTCGCGGATGAGGGCTTCGACGATGAAGGCTTCGACGGCGATCTGGCCGCTGACGATCTGGCCGCTGACGATCTGGCCGCTGACGCTCTGCCGGATCAGCCGCCCGCCGCCGCTGCACTGGCGCAGGACGCGCCGCAGCAGGACACTGAGCAGCAGCCCGAGGATGACCGCATCGGTGATGCGCTGCGGGCGGATTGGGCAACCATCGAAACCGGAATGGCTGACACTGTCGCCGACGCAGCGCAGGCAGATCAGCAGGACGATGACGATCTGGTCGATATCGAAATCGCGGCGGATGACGCGACCGGGGACGAGGCCAACGGCACCACCCCGTCGGTCCGTGTGATCAAGATGAAGCGCGCCGATTTCGAGGCGGCACTGGCCGCCGGTGAACTGGTCCCCGAGGATGACGCGGACGCGGACGCAGGCGATACGCTGGACAACACAGCACAGGTTGCAGACGACCGCGCCGAGGCCGCTGCGGTCACGCAAGCCGCGCCCACAAGCGGGCTGCGTATCCTGCCCGGTGCCGGGCTCAGCCCGCAGGAGGAAGAAGATCTGCGCCGCGAACTGGCGGCGGTCGAGGCCGAGTTGGTCGATATCTACCGCGATACCGAGGATCACGCCGATCCCCGCGCCTCGGACATGATCGAGGATGAGGACGACGATCTGACCTCGCTGTTCGACGAGGATGAGGATGACGCGCAGGACAAGGTCGCCGCGCAGGATGCGGCACCGCTGGTGCTGCGCGATCCGCGCGAGCAACTGGTGAATGTGCGCGCCGAGGACGATATGTCGCGCCTGATGGCCAAGGCCGAAAGCGCCATGACCGAACCCGAAAGCGCCAGCCGCCGCAATGCCATCGCGCATCTGCGCGCCGCCGTCGCCGCGACCAAGGCCGAGCAGTCGGCGGGCACCCTGCCCACCCGCGAACCGGCGGCCAATGCCTTCCGCGACGATCTGGCCAGCGTTGTGCGCCCGCGCCGCCCGATGGGTGAAGCGGCAACCGCCACGCCGCGCCCTGCTGACGCACGTCCCGCCCCGCTCAAGCTGGTGGCGGAACAGCGTGTCGATCTGCAGAACGACCGCGCCGCCACACCGGTGCGCCCGCGCCGCGTGTCACTGGCGCCGATGCCCGACGATGCCGCCGATCTGGGCCCGATCCCCAGCGCGCCGGACACGGCCGTGGGTGAATTCGCGGATTTTGCCCGCAAGATGGGCGCCACCGCCCTGCCCGACCTGCTGGAAGCGGCGGCTGCCTATCTGGTGCATGTGGAAGCGCAGCCCGAATTCTCGCGCCCGCAGCTGATGAACAAGGCGCGTCAGGGCACCCCGGATGCGCTGAGCCGCGAGGACGGTCTGCGCGCCTTCGGGCAATTGCTGCGGCAGGGCAAGATCCAGAAAATCCGCGGCGGCCGCTTTACCGCCGCCGAGGATATCGGCTTCAAACCCGCCGCCCGCCGCGCGGGTTGATATCCGCCGCATCAGCATGAATGAGAAAGGGCGACCGCTTGGGTCGCCCTTTATGCATGACGGGGATGTGCTTGGCGGGCACGGTTCAAACCGCGTCGTCATCTTTCGGCGCGTCGGGATCGGCCTGTCCGATCCCGCGAAACACGAATTTGAACGGCAACATCCACAAGAACCCCAACCCGACAAAGATCAAAAGCTCCAGCCAGAAGGGGGGGCGGTCGATCATCTCGACCACATTCACCGCGACGGTGATGTAAAGCGGCAATCCGATCAGCAGGATCACCAGCGACCATCGTCTGCGGGCCTTGTAACTCAGCGCCATCGGGACACCCTGTGCAAACTGTTAATCCTCGAACGGGTCGGTCACGAGGATCGTATCCTCCCGCTCGGGTGATGTGGAAAGTAGGGCCACCGGGCAGTCGATCAACTCCTCGACGCGGCGGACATATTTGATCGCTGCCGCCGGAAGATCGGCCCAGCTGCGCGCGCCCTCGGTCGATTCGGACCAGCCCGGCAGTTCCTCATAGATGGGGGTGCAGCGGGCCTGCTGATT
>NCJR01000334.1 GCA_002282555.1 Rhodobacterales bacterium 34-62-10 | reverse complement strand
CCCATACCCGGCGATCCCAACGGCATGCCGGGAAGTGTCAGACCGGCAAGGTCCGGGCGCTCATCAAGCAACTTGTTGACGACATCAATTGGCACATGACCGCTGACGACGTAGTCACCCAGAAAGGTCGTATGGCAGCCCTGGAAATCGTCCGGGATACCTGCATCACGGCTGATCTGAACCAGATCGTGGGTCGGCTTCACCTCGACCGTGAAGCCGTTCTCGCGGAGGTAGTCCGCATAGCTCTCGCAGCATCCGCATTGCGGGTTCTTGTAGAGCGTGGCCTCTTGCGCTGCGACAGGCGCGGCATTCAGGCTCATGGCGAACACAGCGGCGGCTCCTGCGGTGCCAAGACTGGCAAGTCCAATTAGTTTCTTCATCGGTTCTTTCCTTTCGTGGTCATTGATACGTGAGATTGTTTCAGGTTTTGGTCGCGCCGGGATCGACACGTATGATGCCCATCATGCCGGCCGCCTGGTGCTCCAGGATGTGACAATGGAACATCCAGTCTCCCGGATTGTCCGCCACGAAGGCGATTTCGACCCGTTCCTCGGGTGCCAACAGGACGGTGTCCTGCCATTCGCGATGCCGTGTCGGTTGTCCGTTCCGTGCGATCACACGGAACGAATGTCCATGAAGATGCATCGGGTGATGCCACGCGGTGCGATTGTCCATCTGGAGCACGTGCGACGTGCCCTGCGGCAGGACCAGCAATGGATCCATCATGTGCCCCGTTGCTGCTTTGCCGTTGATGAACCACATGTTGCCTTCGCGCATCTGCTCCATCATCGACCCCATGCCGCCGCCCATCATCATCTGCCCCATCATGCCGCCATTGAAGATGATCTGATGCCGCGTGGCCGCTTGCATATCGGGTTCGGCCAGCGGGTTGGGAGGCAGCGCCATCGACCAGTCCGGGACCGCGTCCCGTAACCGATCCGGCCCGTAGGCGAGATCGACCAGACGGTATTCCAGATCCCTGTAGAAGACATCGGTGATGGTCAGGCTCTCTCCGGGCTTGCCGGTCATATCAATCACCAGATCGACACGCATGGCCGGACCGACCACCACGATGTCATCGACTGGTACATGAGGTGACACGGGTTGACCGTCCAGAGCGACCACGACCGGCGCAAGCCCCCCGAAATCCAGCCCGAATATCCGCGCGTTCGCTGCATTGACCAGCCGAAGGCGGATGCGTTCCCCGGATCGCACCGCGATGCGTTCCGGCATCTGGCCGTTGATGGTCACGGAATTGCCGATACGACCGCCGTGCATCGCGTCGTGGCGGCTTCCGAAGTCGCCGGCAATCTGTCCGTCCCGGGTCATGCGCCAGTCATCGAGCATCCAGGTCAGGTCGCGATCCACACGGATCGGGTCCGCCTCCTCGACGATCAGCGGCCCGTAAAGGCCGCGTCCGACCTGTTCCGAACTGCGCTGGTGCGGGTGATACCAGAATGTACCTGCGTCTAGCGCATCGAATTCGTAGAGAAACTCGCCACCGACCGGGATCGGGTCCTGTGTCAGGAACGGCACACCGTCCATCGCATTGGGTGTGCGAATGCCATGCCAGTGGACCGTCGTCCCTTCATTTAGCCCGTTCCGGGCCAGAACCCGAATTCGGTCTCCCTGCCGCACCCGGATCTCGGGGCCGGGGAGGGATCCGTTGTAGCTCCAGACGTCGGTAGGGCCGTAGGGTGCCGGTCGCAGGGCGGCTTGTCCGGCCGCAGCGCGTAGCAAGAATGGGTCCTCTGTCGGACCTGCCATCGCTACTCGCGCAGGTGACAGGGCGGATATGGCAGTGAAGGCGGCACCGGTGCGCAGCACGTGCCGTCGTGAAATCAGTCTGTTGAGGGTCATTACTTCTGCCTTGATCTGAAAGGGTCGCACTCAGCCAGCTTCGGCCAAGGCAACGGTCAGGCCCCGCAACAAGCGAGGTCGTTATCAGGTTCAGACAGGCAGCTTGGGAGGAAATGGATCAAGGGAGGGAACCGAGCCAATCGGGATCACAGGTCCCGCGACCGGGATGACAACTCCGAAGGCCATCTCAAGCGTCATCGCTGACGTACGAGCTACGATACCGGCCGTACTTCCCGCGCCACAAGGGACTGTACACCCACCCTCGCAGGATATCCCGTCAGCAAATCCGATCGGATCGCATCCGCTGCAATGGTCGTCCGCGCTTTCGGCGCCCGCCATCTGAGCCATTGCTGCCTCAGCCGCATTCACTGCCGATACATCCGGCGCAACCACGGCACCGAAGCTCAATGCAAGAATCAAAATGAGGCGGAAAAAGCGGATCATGCAGTTCTTATGCAAGCTTCCAGTAGGGGGAGGTCAAGAAGTATCCTGTAACATAGGCGTGACATTGCCACGCGGGTACTGACTGATTGGCCAACGGATGCCCGAGGTTGGTTTCGGGGGAAAATCTGAGGCGAGACTGCGGACTCATCCAAGGTCTTTTTCGGAGCCAGGCAACCACCCGCATCCTTTCATGC
>NCJR01000051.1 GCA_002282555.1 Rhodobacterales bacterium 34-62-10 | reverse complement strand
TGCCGCCGCCGAGCGTGCCGTGGGGAATTCGCAGATCCGCGCGCCGATCATCGAGAACCGCTCGCGCGTCTCGCCATCGGGGTCGTCATGGCTGCCGTAATGGACGCCAAGCGTGTCGAATGCTTCGGCCAGACGGCAGAGGTAGCGAGGCACCTGTGGCGACTGTTTGCGTGTGGCCTCCACCAAGGCCATCTGCGCTTCGGGGGTGCGGCCCGATTTGGCGGCCCAGAGTGCCAGATCGACGGGGCGGGACTGCGCCAGATGCAGCGCCTCGTCCAGATGGTTGTTGAAGATGACATAGTCGATGCCATGCCGACGCACGGCGGCCAACAGGCGGTCGGCGGTATCCACCGTATGCGTCTCGACCCGCAGTTGCAGGCGCAGGTCGGTCATCAGATGCGGGCGCAGGGTGGCCAGCACCTCCATGATGTCCTCGGCCATGTCGGGGCTGCGGTGGCCACCCTCCCAGGACCAGCTTTGTGCCAGCCATGCGGTTGTCACACCATGGGCGGCGGCATCGCGGTCGGTGGCATGAAGGCCGGTTTCAATGGGAAAGGGCGCGGAGGGTCGCGGCGCGATGTGCCGTTCGAACGCGTCGCCGTGCAGATCGATGATGCCGGGCAGGACCAGATATCCCGTCAGGTCCACCTCGGGGAGCGGGCCTTTGGTGATCATGCCGTCCTGTAGCGCGACAGAGCGCTTCTGCATCTGCCCTTCGCGCAGGACAGTGGCACCGACAAGGCGCAAAGGCGGGTGGGAATGGCGAGTCATTCGGGGGCTTCCTGTTTGGCTGACCCTGTGGATAACCGCAAAGCGTATCCGTTCTGTGACAGTCTCAGGCTTCGGGCAGGATACTCAAGGTGACGTGATCGCCGACGAAGGCGGTCTGGCCCAGTTCGACGGGCTGGCCTGCTGCGTCGATGTTGATGCCGAAGCTGAACAGGACCGGATCGCCCTCGCGCAGCATCAGGTGGCGGGCTTGCAGTGCCGTGGCGCGGCGGGCGGACAGGCGCGTGCTGGCGCGGGTGTAATCGGGGATGCCGCAGGCGGCCAATGCCTGCGTGACCGATCCCGTGCGGTGCAGATGGGCGGGCAGGTCGGCCAGGCGTGCGGCGGGAAAGGTGCTGATGAAATGCGCGATGGGCAGGCCGTCAGCGAGAGAGACGCCTTCGACCCGGTGGACCTGTGCGTTGGGGGGCAGGGCGAGGGCCTCGGTTTCCTCGGTATCCGCGGCGCGGGTTTCGATGTGCAGGAACCGCTTTTCCGGCAGGCGACCGGCGGCCGCGAGGTTCTGGTGGAAGCGCACGCGGCGGCCCAGCGGGTAGTCGGTGGGGGCACGGCTGACGAAGGCGCCCGCACCGCGGCGGGTGGTGATCAGGCCATCTTCGACCAGTCCTGACAGCGCATGGCGCACGGTATGGCGATTCACACCGAAGCGGCGGGCAAGGGCGGCTTCGGTCGGCAGGCGATCACCGGGGCGATACTGCCCCGCGCTGATTTCGCCGCGCAGGGTGGTGGCTATGGAGGACCAGACCGGGGTTGCTGTCATCATCTGTCACCAAAGTTTCATCAAGCTGCGCTTGCGGGTCGCGCCTGGAGAGTTTAAAGATTTGTATAGTTGTATAGTAATCTAGATAAGTCGGCAAGATGTCGAATGTCCGGATCGCAGGATGGAGGCGGGAATGGACCGCAAGGATTGGATGGGTCTCTTGGCGCGTGCGCCGGCCGATATACTGGCTGACCTCTGGGATGGGTTGGGCCTGTCCCCCGCCTATCGCTGGCTGCGCGCACCCGAGGTGGGGGGCGTGATGGTGCAGGGGCGGGCTGGCGGTACCGGCGCGCCCTTCAATCTGGGCGAGATGACGGTGACGCGCTGCGCCCTGACCCTGGCGGACGGGGCTGTGGGGCATGCCTATGTGCAGGGGCGCGACAAGCGGCAGGCGGAGCAGGCCGCGCTGGTGGATGCGTTGATGCAGGGGCCTGAGGCTGGGCGGGTCCGCGGCGGTCTGCTGGAGCCCTTGGCGGCGCAGATGCAAGCGCGTGACAGCACGCGTGCGGCCAAGGCCGCGGCGACGAAGGTGGAGTTTTTCACGCTGGTGCGGGGGGATGACTGATGGATGAGGCGGTCATGACGGGCGGGTTTGCCGATCCGTCGATTCAATCGGCTTGGGGATTTCGCGCAGCGATGATGGCGATGGCGCGGCCCGGTGACATACTCAAGGTATCGGGGGCACAGGCGCCTGCGGGTGTGTCGGTTGCTGCGTCGGTGTTGCTGCTGGTGCTGTGTGATCCGGAAACCCCGGTGTGGTTGGCACCATCACATCACAGTGTCGCACTTGGACGGTGGATCGCCTTTCATACCGGTGCGCCGGTGGTGGATCGGCGCGGGGATGCGGTGTTTGCGCTGGGCGCATGGGACAGTCTGCTGCCGTTGACCGATTTTCGGATCGGGACGGCGGAATATCCGGATCGTTCGGCCACGCTGATCGTCGAGATGGAGACGCTGCGGGGTCAGGGTGCCGTACTGACCGGACCCGGGATTTCCGAGGCGGCGGGGTTGAACCTGCCTGAGGTGGCGGCGTTCCGGGCAAATCGGGCGCTGTTCCCGCTGGGATGCGATTTCTTTTTCACAAGTCGCGACAGGCTGGCGGCTTTGCCGCGCAGCACGGTTGTTACCGCACCTGCGGAGGTGATCTGATGTATGTGGCGGTCAAGGGCGGCGAGCGGGCGATCGAGAATGCCCATGCGTGGCTGGCGGAAGAACGGCGCGGCGATCCGGCGGTGCCAGAGCTGAGCGTGGCGCAGATCCGTGAACAGATGGCGCTGGCGGTGAACCGGGTGATGGCGGAAGGCTCCCTTTATGATCCGGATCTGGCGGCGCTGGCGATCAAGCAGGCGCGCGGTGATCTCATTGAGGCAGTGTTCCTGATCCGGGCGTACCGAACAACGCTGCCGCGGTTCGGGTCGTCCTTGCCGGTTGAGACGGCACAGATGCGCTGCGACAGGCGCATCTCGGCAACGTTCAAGGATGCCCCGGGCGGGCAGGTGCTGGGGCCGACCTTTGACTACACGCATCGTCTGCTGGATTTCAAACTGGCGGCGGAGGGCGATGTGGCACCCGCGCCGCAAGCCGCGCCGCAGGCGGGGCCGGTGCCGCATATCACGGATTTCCTGAACCGTGATGGCCTGATCCAGACCGAGGAGCAAAGCGAGGAGGCGCCCCCCGATCTGACGCGGCAACCGCTGGAGTTCCCGGCCAACCGCGCCTTGAGGCTGCAATCGCTGACGCGCGGGGATGAGGGGTTCGTGCTGGGCCTCGCCTATTCCACCCAGCGCGGCTATGCGCGCAACCATGCCTTTGTCGGCGAGTTGCGCATCGGGCGCGTGGCGGTCGAGATGGAAGTGCCGGAGCTGGGCTTTGCCATCCAGATCGGCGAGGTCGAGCTGACCGAATGTGAGACGGTGAACCAGTTTTCGGGGTCCAAGACGGAGCCCGCGCAATTCACCCGTGGTTATGGTCTGGTGTTCGGGCAGACCGAGCGCAAGGCGATTTCCATGGCGCTGGTGGATCGCGCTCTGCGCTGGCGGGAGTTGGGCGAGGACAATCTGGGCGCAGCCGCGCAGGACGAGGAATTCGTGCTGTCGCATTGCGACAACATCCAGGCGACCGGATTTCTGGAGCATATCAAGCTGCCCCATTACGTCGATTTCCAGTCAGAACTGGAATTGGTGCGCCGGTTGCGGGCCGAGGCGGAAGCGGCGCGGGAGGCTGCGGAATGACCCGTGACGCGCGCTCATCCAGCCCTTGCGGGCTGTCTTCGCATCCTGATCGGAGGATTCTCCATGTCTGACTATAACTTTGCCTATCTGGATGAGCAGACCAAACGGATGATACGCCGCGCCATCCTCAAGGCGCTTGCCGTGCCCGGCTATCAGGTGCCTTTTGCCAGCCGCGAAATGCCGATGCCTTACGGCTGGGGCACAGGTGGGGTGCAGGTTTCGGCCGCTTGTCTGGTGCCTGAGGATCGGTTGAAGGTGATCGATCAGGGTGCGGACGATACGACCAACGCCGTATCGATCAGGCGGTTCTTCGAGCGCACGGCGGGGGTTGCAACGACAGGGCGCACGCGCGATGCGACGTTGATCCAGACCCGCCACCGCATCCCGGAAGAGCCGCTGACGCGCGACCAGATCCTTGTCTATCAGGTGCCGATCCCCGAACCGCTGCGCTTTCTTGAACCGCGCGAGACCGAGACGCGCAAGATGCACAGTCTTGAGGAATACGGGCTGGTGCATGTGAAGCTTTATGAGGATATCGCGCGCCACGGGCAGATCGCCACCTCCTATGCCTATCCGGTCAAGGTCGAGGGGCGCTATGTCATGGACCCTTCGCCCATCCCGAAATTCGACAATCCCAAGCTGGAGAGTGCCGCGGTGCAACTGTTCGGCGCGGGGCGCGAGCAGCGGATCTATGCGCTGCCGCCACATTGCAAGGTGGTCAGTCTGGATTTCGAGGATCATCCCTTTGTGCCCAGCAAGGCGGATCATGCCTGTGATCTGTGCGGGTCGGACACGTCCTATCTGGATGAGGTGATCGTGGATGATGCGGGCGGGCGGATGTTTGTCTGTTCGGACACGGATTATTGCGAAGGCCGCCGCGAGGCGGGGCATCTGGGCCGGCTTGCTGCGTCGGGTCCCTCTGCGCCTGGACAGGAGGATGCGGCATGACCCCGTTGTTGCAGGTCAAGGGCCTGACCCAGCGCTATGGCGCGCGGATCGGCTGTGCGGATGTGAGTTTTGATCTTTATCCCGGTGAGGTGATGGGGATCGTGGGCGAAAGCGGGTCGGGCAAGTCGACCTTGCTGAACTGTCTGGCGGGGCATCTTGAGGCGGATGCGGGCGAGGTGATCTTTGACACGCGCGTCGATGGCCCGCGCGATGTGCGTGCCATGTCGGAACCTGAACGGCGCATGCTGGCGCGGACCGACTGGGCCTTTGTGCATCAGAACCCGCGCGACGGGCTGCGCATGGGCGTGAGTGCGGGCGGCAATGTCGGCGAGCGGCTGATGGCTGTGGGCGCGCGGCATTACGGGGATATCCGGGGGCAGGCGCTGGACTGGCTGGACCGGGTCGAGATTGCCGCCGACCGGATCGACGACCGGCCGACGGCCTTTTCGGGCGGGATGCAGCAACGTTTGCAGATCGCGCGCAATCTGGTGACGGGGCCACGGTTGGTGTTCATGGATGAACCCACCGGTGGACTGGATGTCAGCGTGCAGGCACGGCTTCTGGACCTGCTGCGCGGGCTGGTGCGCGAGATGGGGCTGAGTGCGGTGATCGTGACCCACGATCTGGCCGTCGTGCGCCTGCTGGCGCATCGGCTGATGGTGATGAAATCGGGCCATGTGGTCGAGGCGGGTCTGACCGATCAGGTGCTGGATGATCCGCAACACGGATATACGCAACTGCTGGTCTCAAGCGTGTTGCAGGCATGAGGGAGAGCGCGGCAATGATCGAAATCTCGAACCTGTCCAAGAATTTCGTGCTGCATAATCAGGGCGGCGCGGTGATCCCGGTGATGCGGGATGCGGCCTTGTCGGTGGCGCCCGGTGAATGTGTGGCGCTGATTGGTGCCTCGGGTGCCGGGAAATCCACACTGATGCGGATGGTTTACGGCAACTATCTTGCCGATGCCGGCATGATCCGCGTGGGTGAGCTGGACGTGGCCCGCGAGCAGCCGCGCGAGGTGCTGGCGCTGCGGCGCGCCACGCTGGGCTATGTCAGTCAGTTCCTGCGTGTGGTGCCGCGCGTGCCCACGCTGGATGTGGTGGCCGAGCCCCTGCTGGCTTTGGGTGTGGCGCACCATGAGGCGCGTCTGCGTGCGCGTGATCTGCTGGGGCGGCTGAATATCCCCGAACGGCTGTGGTCGCTGTCGCCCACGACCTTTTCGGGCGGTGAACAGCAGCGCGTCAACATCGCGCGCGGCTTCGCCCATGCCTACCCTGCGCTGTTGCTGGATGAGCCTACGGCCAGCCTTGATGCTGCGAACCGCGAGGTGGTGTTGCGTCTGATCGAGGAGGCCAAGGCGCGGGGGGCGGCCATTCTGGGCATATTCCATGACGAGGCGGCGCGCGACCGGGTCTGCGACCGTGTCGTGGATGTGACCCGCTTCACACCGGGGCTGGCGGCATGACGGGACGATTGATCGCCATTGTCGGGCCGTCCGGTGCAGGCAAGGATACGCTATTGGCGGGTGCTGTGGCGCAGCGGCCGGGGCTTGTCTGGGCGCGGCGCGTGATTACCCGGCCTGAGGAGGCGGGGGGCGAGCCTTTCGAAGGTGTCAGTCTGGTCGAGTTCGAGGCCCGCAAAGCCCGTGGCGCCTTTGCCCTGCATTGGGTCGCGCATGGGCTGTCCTATGGCATCCCGGCCAGCGTCCTGCCGCAGATGAGGGCGGGTCATGTCGTGCTGTTCAACGGCTCGCGTGCTGTCTTGCCACGCGCCAAGGCGCTGTTTCCCGACCTCGGCGTGATTGTCGTGACGGCGGATCGCGCTGCCTTGCGGACGCGGCTGGCGGCGCGAGGGCGCGAGAGCGGGCTGGATCTGGACCGTCGTCTGGCACGCGCGGATTTCGCCATGCCCGAGGGGATCGCGCATGAGATGATCGACAACAGCGGCGATGTGACAGACGGCGTTCAGGCGCTGGTTGCGGTGTTGGACCGGCTGACTGCGGCGCCAAGGGGATAGCGATGGATCAGATGGAACAGCCCGTCGGTATCCTCACCCATCAGACCGAGGCTTTGAATGTGGAAGGGACGCGGCAGCAGCGGGGTCAGGTATGGATCCAGCGTAGCTGCCACCATTTCGGCGTCGGCGCGGGGCAGGCTGCCGGTCAGGGTGATATGAAAGCGGAATTCATCAAGCACGTAGGGGTAGCCCCATCGGGTCAGATGTGCCTCCTGAGTGTGGGTCAGGGCAGATTTGCGGCGGCGGGCCAGATCATCCGCGGTCAGTGGCGCGCGGTGGCGGTCCAGCGCTGTGACCACCTCGGCGGCAAGGGCATGCAGCGCCGCTGTGTCGCCTTGGGGCACAAGCGCCAGAAAACTGCCCAGCCGGGCGGGTATCAGGCCCTCCAGCGTGACCGGGTCCTGCCTGTCGCAAAGCACAGCCAGATCGGACATGAGCGCGGCCAGCGTTGTGCCATCGGCCAGACGAAAAGGCGCCTTGATCGTCGCATGCAGTCCGTATTTTCGGGGAGCGGTGGTGATGTCGGGCAATGGGCGGGGCAAGCGGCCCATGGTCGGGTGTTCCACGACCCGGCCCGCGACAGCATCCCAGCCCAGCCATGCCGCCCCGAATTCGGCCAGTGGCCCATCTGGGATTACGTAGATCGCATATCTTTGAAATCGGGTCATGGGGCCAGACTAACCTCTGCTTTGTCACAAAGCGGTGACACCGTGTCTGATACATCACCCGAAAGGGGCATGAAATGACTGAAACCATTCTGAACAACGCCAAGCTGGTCCTGCCCGACGGCACCATGCAGGGCCATCTTGTCATCCGTGACGGTCTGATTGCAGACATGGGCCCGGGCACCGTCAATGGCGGTGAGGATTGCGAGGGTGATCTGCTGATGCCCGGCCTGATCGAGTTGCATACAGACAATCTTGAGCGCCACATCCAGCCGCGTCCCGGCGTGGACTGGCCTCATGCGGCGGCGATCATCGCGCATGATGCGGAACTGGCCAGTGTCGGCATCACCACGGTTTTCGATGCGATGCGGGTGGGGTCGATCCCCTCGGGCGTGGGGCGCTACAAGGCCTATGCGCGCAATCTTTCGCAGGAATTGCTGGACCTGCGGCGTCAGGGCGCGCTCAGGATCAGTCACTTCCTGCATCTGCGCGCCGAGGTCTGCTCCGAGACCCTGATCGAGGAGATGGCCCTGTTCGGCCCCGATGACCGGGTGGGGATCGTGAGCCTGATGGATCACACGCCGGGGCAGCGCCAGTTTCGGGACATCTCCAAGCTCAAGGCCTATGTCATGGGCAAGAATGCCATCACCGAGGCGCAGTTCGTCGAACATGTGGACCGGTTGCGCGATGTCAGCGCAAGGCTGGGCGCGGTGCATGAGGCGACGGCGGTAGCGGAAGCACGCCGGTATGGTGCGGTGCTGGCCAGCCATGACGACACCACGGCGGATCAGGTTGCGGTGTCGGCGGCCCATGGTATCCGGCTGGCGGAATTCCCCACGACACCCGAGGCGGCTGCGGCTTGCCGCGCGCAGGGCATCGCCATCATGATGGGCGCGCCCAACCTGATCCGGGGCGGGTCGCATTCGGGCAACGTGGCGGCAGCGGATCTGGCAGCGACGGACCTTCTGGATATCGTCTCATCCGACTATGTCCCTGCGTCCCTTCTGACCTCGGCGCTGCAGTTGGGTGATATCTGGGGGAATCTGGCGCGCGGCATCGCCACCGTCACCTCGACCCCGGCCCAGGCCACTGGTCTGACGGATCGGGGCCGTATCGCACCGGGGCTGCGGGCCGATCTGGTACGGTGCCGCCCGGTTGCGGGCAGCGCGGTGGTACGCGGCGTCTGGTCGGCGGGGCGGCGCGCGGCCTGACCGCCGCGCCCTGTTTCTTCTTGCTGCAAATATCCATGGCCTGACAGCCGGATCGGGTGATCGCGGTTCAGTAATCGCGCTCGATATAGACCCCGACCCCGGTGCCGCCATCCGAATTCAGGCGCCCGCGCACGGTGATGGAACGGCTGACGTTCAGGTTCAGGTTGATCTGCGTCTCGCCTGCCGTGTTCACGGTGACATCGGTATAGATGTTTTCCGAGATGTATTTGCCCACCCGCGCCTCGGTCTCGCCCTCGTCATTGGTGGACAAGTCCAGATCATCGACACCGATGGCGCCGCGCAGCCCCTCGCTCAGCCCGTTGCTACGGCCTGACAGAGTGCGGATGGCGCCTGCGAGTTGCACGGCTTGCAGGGCGGAAATCTCGGTGATCCCGCGCCCAAACAGCAGGAGCGCCAGCACCTCGTCCTGTGGCAGTTCCGGGCTGGAGGTCAGGGTCAGTTCAGGGGCAGAGGCCAGACCTTCCAGCCCGATGCGGATGGCGCTGCCTGCGGCCTCGGTCTCGGCGATGAAACGGATATAGGGATCAAAGGCTCCTTGCAGGCTGACCAGCCCTTCGGTCAGGTCCAGCCGCTTGCCAAGGATGTTGAACCGACCCCGTTCCAGCGTGAATTGACCCTGCGGGATGATATTGGCCGTGGTGCCGGTCAGGCGCACGCGCCCGCCCAGTTCGGCGTCCAGACCGCGCCCGCGCACGAAAATGCGCGAGGGGGCGGTGATCAGCAGGTCGATCGGAAAGGCGACCGATGGACCCGCGCTTTCATTGGGGTCCGCGATCAGCCCGGCCCAGATGCGGGTCTGGCGTGCGGCGGCGCTGTCGCCGCGATGTTCCAGATCGGGCAGGTTGGCAAAGGTCGGCCCCAGCGATTCCGGGATGCGCAATTCGACCGCCGCAAGGTCGATCTGGCCGCCGATCAGCGCGCCATTTGTCAATGGACCCGACAATGTGACTTGTCCGTTGGCGGTCGTCTCGAACAGGTCGCGCTGCTGCAACACCGCGCCGTTCAGGGTTGCTGTCAGATCAGCCGCATAGGGCGCATTCAGCGCGACCGGACCTGTCAGGGAAACCTGCCCGCCACTGGACAGGTCTGCCTGGACCTGCATCTGGGCTTGTCCACCGGACAGGCGCACCGTCGCGCCCAGATTGCCCAAAGCCAGCCTTGGACCCGGCAGGACCACGCGGGCGCCCTGGGTGCTGAGCGTGCCTGTCACCGAGGACAGGGCAGGCGGGCCGTTCACCGCCAGATCGTAGGAGAGGATGCCTGTGACGGAGTTCGGCCGTAGCCGGTTATTGGCCAAGGACAGCGGCGCATCGCCCTGAAGCGTTACGTTCACGCGCTGCCCATCCGGGGCTGCGCGCTGGCAGGGCCAGAGAGTTCTGGCGTCAGAAGGCCGATATCGCGGATATAGGCGTCAAAGCGCAGGCGGCTGTCATTGGCCGACACCCGGCCTGTCACATCCGTGACGCCTTGCGGTGTGCGCAATTCGACCAGATCGAGGATGGTCATGCCTTCGGGTGTCTGGCGGATTTCGAAGTTCAGACTGCTGTCACCGCGCAGCAACGTGTCAGCGGTGGGTATGTCCAGGCGCAGGTTCTGACCGTTCAGGTTGCCCTTGGCGGTGCCGCTGCGTGCCAGCAGATCGCCCGATGCGTCGACGCTCAGCCGCGCCGCGCCCGACAGTGGGCGTCCGGCAAGGGTGGACCATGGGCTGAGATCGCCCAACTGGGCGCTGATCTGTCCTTCGGCCAGCAGCAGGTCGATCCCGTCGCCGGTTACGGTTCCGGTCAGGCGCGCGGTGGTCTGGCCCGGTGCCTCGGCATCCAGCGTGATGGACCATGTTTCGGCCTGTTGCCGCGCGCCAAGGGTCAAGCCGACAGGACCGCTGACACCGTCAAGGATCAGCCCTGCATCCAGCAGGCGCGCGGTCAGATCGACCGTGCTGCCATCCGAGGCGAGCGTGGCGCGGCCTCGCAAGTCGGTGCCGGTGGTCACGATCTCGAACCGGTCGATGCGGGTTCCGGTTTCGTCGCGGGCAGCTTGCAGCAAAAGCTGGCTTTCGCCGGTGAT
>NCJR01000333.1 GCA_002282555.1 Rhodobacterales bacterium 34-62-10 | reverse complement strand
CGTGTTCCAGTCGGTGTTCCCGATCAAGGATTTCAACGAGACCAGCGTGCTGGAATTCGTGAAATACGAGCTGGAAAAGCCGAAATACGACGTTGACGAGTGCATGCAGCGCGACATGACCTATGCGGCACCGCTGAAGGTGACGCTGCGTCTGATCGTGTTCGATGTCGACGAGGATACCGGCGCGAAGTCGGTCAAGGATATCAAGGAACAGGACGTGTTCATGGGCGACATGCCCCTGATGACGCCCAACGGTACGTTTGTCGTGAACGGCACCGAGCGCGTGATCGTGTCCCAGATGCACCGTTCGCCGGGCGTGTTCTTCGACCATGACAAGGGCAAGACGCATAGCTCGGGCAAGTTGCTGTTCGCCTGCCGGATCATTCCGTATCGCGGTTCGTGGCTGGATTTCGAGTTTGACGCCAAGGACATCGTGTTTGCGCGTATCGACCGTCGCCGCAAGCTGCCTGTGACGACCCTGCTTTATGCGCTGGGTCTGGATCAGGAAGCGATCATGGACGCCTATTACGATACGGTGAATTACAAGCTGTCCAAGACCAAGGGTGCCGGGCAGGGCTGGGTCACCAAGTTCTTCCCCGACCGTGTGCGTGGCACACGGCCGACCTTTGATCTGATCGATGCGGCCACCGGTGAAGTGATTGCCGAGGCGACCAAGAAGATCACGCCGCGCGCTGTCAAGCAGCTCAAGGATGAGGGCAAGGTCACCGAGCTTCTGGTGCCGTTCGAGCATATTCTGGGCAAGTTCGTGGCCAAGGATATCATCAACGAAGAGACCGGCGCGATCTATGTCGAGGCGGGGGATGAACTGACCCTGACCCGCGACAAGGATGGCGCAATCACGGGTGGGTCGCTGAAAGAGCTGATGGATGCCGGGATCACCGACATTCCGGTTCTGGATATCGACAACATCAATGTCGGTCCCTACATCCGCAACACCATGACGGTGGACAAGAACATCGGCCGCGAAGGTGCGCTGATGGATATCTATCGCGTGATGCGTCCCGGCGAGCCGCCGACGGTTGACGCGGCCAGTGCGCTGTTCGACACGCTGTTCTTTGATGCGGATCGTTACGATCTGTCGGCCGTTGGCCGTGTGAAGATGAACATGCGTCTGGATCTGGACGCTGCCGACACCATGCGCACGCTGCGCCGCGAGGATATCGTGGCCTGCGTCAAGGCGCTGTGCGAGCTGCGTGACGGCAAGGGCGATATCGATGATATCGACCACCTTGGTAACCGTCGCGTCCGTTCCGTGGGCGAGCTGATGGAGAACCAGTACCGCGTCGGTCTGCTGCGGATGGAGCGCGCGATCAAAGAGCGTATGTCCTCGGTCGAGATCGACACGGTGATGCCGCAGGACCTGATCAACGCCAAGCCCGCTGCGGCGGCGGTGCGTGAATTCTTCGGCTCCTCGCAGTTGTCGCAGTTCATGGACCAGACCAACCCGCTGTCCGAAGTGACCCACAAGCGCCGCCTGTCGGCGCTGGGGCCGGGCGGTCTGACGCGTGAGCGTGCCGGCTTTGAGGTGCGTGACGTTCACCCGACCCATTATGGCCGGATGTGCCCGATCGAAACGCCGGAAGGTCAGAACATCGGTCTGATCAACTCTCTGGCGACCTATGCCCGCGTGAACAAGTACGGTTTCATCGAAACACCCTACCGTCTTGTGAAAGAAGGCAAGGTGACCGATGAGGTTGTCTATCTGTCCGCGACCGAGGAAATGCGCCACACCGTGGCGCAGGCCAACGCGACGCTGGATGCCGAGGGCAATCTGGTCAATGATCTGGTCACCACACGTCAGTCGGGCGACTATACGCTGGCCCCGCGCGAGCAGGTCGATCTGATCGACGTGAGCCCGAAGCAGCTGGTGTCGGTCGCGGCCTCGCTCATTCCGTTCCTTGAGAATGACGACGCCAACCGCGCGCTGATGGGGTCGAACATGATGCGTCAGGCGCTGCCTCTGGTGCAGACCGAGGCGCCGCTGGTCGGTACCGGGATCGAAGGCATCGTTGCCCGCGATTCGGGTGCGGCTATCATGGCGAAGCGCGCCGGGATCATCGATCAGGTTGACGCGATGCGGATCGTGGTCCGTGCCACCGAGGATCTGGAACTGGGCGACGCCGGGGTGGATATTTACCGGATGCGCAAGTTCCAGCGGTCGAACCAGAACTCCTGCATCAACCAGCGTCCGCTGGTGAAGGTGGGCGATGTGGTGGCCAAGGGCGAAGTGATTGCCGACGGTCCCTGCACCGACATGGGCGAACTGGCCGTCGGCCGGAACGTGATCGTCGCGTTCATGCCGTGGAACGGTTACAACTATGAAGACTCGATCCTGATTTCCGAACGGATCGCGCGTGACGACGTTTTCACCTCGATCCATATCGAGGAATTCGAAGTCGCCGCCCGTGACACGAAACTGGGGCCGGAAGAGATCACCCGCGACATTCCCAACGTCGGCGAGGAAGCCCTGCGCAACCT
>NCJR01000332.1 GCA_002282555.1 Rhodobacterales bacterium 34-62-10 | reverse complement strand
CCCAACCCCCGCGCCGCCAGATCGCGCGCAATCCCGCGCACGCCCAAAGCATCGGGGCGGTTCGGCGTAATCGCAATCTCGATCACCGGATCGACCTTTGCCGGATCATTCTTGGCCAGCCAGTCGATGAACCGCTGCCCCACCTCGCCCGATGGCAATTCGATGATCCCGTCATGCTCCTCGGACAGTTCCATCTCGCGCTCGGAACACATCATCCCGAAACTCTCGATCCCCCGGATCTTGCCCACACCGATGGTCGTATCGATGCCCGGCACATAAGTCCCCGGCTTGGCCACCACCACCGTGATTCCCTCGCGGGCATTGGGCGCGCCGCAGATAATCTGCGTTTCGCCCTCATCGGTCATCACCTTGCACACCCGCAACTTGTCGGCATCGGGGTGCTTTTCGGCATGGATCACCTTGCCGATGGTGAAATCAGCCAGCTTCGCCGCCGGGTTCTCGACCCCTTCGACCTCAAGCCCCAGATCGGTCAGCGCATAGGTGATCTGATCCACCGACGCGGTGGTCTCAAGATGTTCCTTCAGCCAGGAGAGGGTGAATTTCATGGTTTGATCCCGTCTCGTTTGGTGGGGTCTGTCCCACCCATGTCCTTGATGCAGCGGGAAAACCCCGCCCGCCGATTATCGCGAAAGCCCGCCATGCAGCGTCGGCTGATCCAAGGATGCAAAGCCGTAATGCCGCAGCCAGCGCAGGTCTGAATCAAAAAACGCCCGCAGATCGGGGATGCCGTATTTCAGCATCGCGATCCGGTCGATCCCCATGCCAAAGGCAAAGCCCTGCCATTTGGCCGGATCAATCCCGCCCGCTTTCAGCACCGCGGGATGCACCATGCCACTACCCAGAATCTCCAGCCAGTCATCCCCTTCGCCCACCTTCAACGTGCCACCCTCCCACGAGCAGCGGATATCGACCTCAGCCGAAGGTTCAGTGAACGGGAAATGCGAGGCGCGGAAGCGCAGCTCCACATGATCCACCTCGAAAAACGCCTTCACGAATTCCTCAAGACACCATTTCAGGTTGGCCATGGAAATATCGCGGTCAATCGCCAGCCCTTCGACCTGATGGAACATCGGCGTGTGGGTCTGGTCGTAATCGGCGCGGTAGACACCGCCGGGGCAGATGATGCGAATGGGCGCGCCATGCGCCTCCATCGACCGGATCTGCACGGGGCTGGTATGGGTGCGCAGCACATGCGGCGGGCGCGGATCGCCTGCATCGCGGTGCATATAGAACGTGTCCATTTCCGCCCGCGCCGGGTGATGCGACGGAATGTTCAGCGCGTCGAAATTATACCAATCCGTATCGATGCGCGGGCCTTCCGCCACCGAAAATCCCATATCGGCAAAGATCGCCGCCACTTCCTCGGACACCTGCGAAATCGGATGGATCGTCCCCGCCCGGCGCCCCCGCCCCGGCAGGGTCACGTCCAGCCATTCCTCCCGCAGACGCGCGTCCAATGCGGCATCGCCCAAAGCGGCCTTCTTCGCGGCCAAGGCACTCGTGATCTCATCCTTCAGCGCGTTCAGCGCAGGCCCGGCCACCTGCCGCTCCTCCGGGCTCATCTGGCCCAATTCGCGCATCTTCAGGCTCAACTCGCCCTTCTTGCCCAAGGCGGCAAGGCGCACATCCTCGATGCTGGCCTCATCCCCGGCGCTTGCGATCAGATCAAGATATTTGCGTTTCAGATCGTCCATCACGGCGTTCCCTGCTGTTGTGACCTGCCGCCAAAGGCATGGCCCGTTCATGCAAGAAGCCGCAAGACCCTGACAGGTCCGCGGCTTCCTTATTCTGCAACTCCGATAGGGGGAGTGGCTTACGCGAGCGCGGCCTTCGCCTGTGTGACGATGGCCCCAAACGCGTCGGGCTCATGCACGGCAAGATCGGCCAGAACCTTGCGGTCCACCTCGATCCCGGCCAGCGCCAGACCGTTGATGAAGCGCGAATAGGTCATGGACTCGTCAAAGGCCCGCACAGCGGCGTTGATCCGCTGGATCCACAGCGCGCGGAAATTGCGCTTGCGGTTGTGACGGTCGCGGGTGGCGTATTGGTTGGCTTTGTCCACGGCCTGTGCGGCAACGCGGAACGTGTTCTTGCGACGACCATAATAGCCTTTGGCGGCTTTGATGACCTTCTTGTGGCGGGCGTGGGTGACTACACCGCTTTTAACGCGTGACATATCAGCTTCTCCTTAACGATCGTACGGCATCATCGACTTGATGATCTTCTCATCAGGGGCCGACATGACTGTGGTGCCGCGGGCGTTGCGGATGAACTTCTTGTGACGCTTGATCATGCCATGGCGCTTGCCGGCCTGCGCGGTCAGGATGCGTCCTGTCGCCGTCACTTTGAACCGCTTTTTGCAGCTCGATTTGGTCTTCATCTTGGGCATTTCCGTCTCCTTGACTTTGGGTCGGTTCACGCGCGACTCGGCATGCCACATTGGCCGGTCCCGCAGGTAAGAGCGCGCGATATACGAAGGATC
>NCJR01000331.1 GCA_002282555.1 Rhodobacterales bacterium 34-62-10 | reverse complement strand
AACATGAAGATCCGCATCCATTCATATTCAAAAATCAGCTCGCTGTATTCGGTATAGAAGGTCAGAAGCCGTGCGCGCAGCGGCACAGCGCGGTCGGTCAGACGGGACGGCCAGTCAGGGGACAGCCGGTCGATATACACATGGGCATAGACCGCCTCGATGATCTCGGCCTTGTTCGCGAAGTAGTTGAACAGAAGCGATTGCGTGATGCCCAGCCGTTTGGCCAGGTCGCGGGTTTTGCCATCCAGCCCCACATCGGCGAAGAAGGTCACCGCGCCCTCGACGATCTGGCGGCGTCGCTCCTCGGGGGGAAGACGGCGTCGTTCGACCGGTTCGGCGGCGGCGATGTCGGGCGAGGTCTGATCCATGAAACATCCTTACGGTCAACGCAGCCAGAGCTAGCGGAAAAATATCGCTTGCAAAACCATGCGATATATAGATCATTCGATCAATAGGGTTGATCAGATGATCAACAAGCCTGTGGGAGCAGGCGCCTGTAAGGGAGGATTTCGCATGAAGGCTTTGGCGGGCGGCTATGCCCGGGCAAGGGATGTCGCGCACGCGCTGGATCTGCTGGCGCAGGCCGATGGGATGGGCCGTGTGCTGGCGGGCGGGCAAAGCCTGATCGCGGCGATGAACATGCGTCTGAGCACGGGCGACATGCTGGTGGATATCTCACGCATCGCTGATCTGCGCGGTGTGAGCGTCGCGGATGGCAGACTGCGCCTCGGCGCGCTGACGCGGCATGCGGATGTGGGGGCCGATCCTCTGGTGGCGGAACATGCGCCATTGCTGGTGCAGGCGGTGCATCACATCGCCCATGCCGCGATCCGCAACCGGGGCACCATCGGCGGCTCGCTGGCCCATGCTGATCCTGCGGCTGAATTTCCGGCCTGTGTGCTGGCCTTGGGTGGAACGATCCATCTGCAGGGGCCGGATGGCGTGCGGCAGGTGGCGGCGGAGGATTTCTTTATCGACGTGTTCGAGACCGCGATCAACGAGGGTGAGATTCTGACGGCGATCACCCTGCCCTTGATCGAACATGGCGAGCGCCACGTGCTGATCGAAACCGCGCGGCGGTCCGGGGATTATGCGCTGGCGGGGCTGTGTGTGGTCAAGCGCAAGGCGGGGCATCGCGTGTCGGCCTTCAGCGTGGGGCCGCGCCCCGTGCTGGCCGAGGCTGCGATGGAGCGGCTGGATGCAGGCGACACGGCGGAGGCTGTGGCCGCGCTGCGGGCCGAGATTGATCCGCCAAGTGATACGCAGGCCAGTGCCGCCTATCGCCGCCATCTGGCGGGGGTTTTGCTGACCCGCGCCATGAAAGACCTGACTGGAGAGACCGCATGACCGAGGCGTTTCGCGACCGTATCGACATCGCCCTGACCGTGAATGGCGAAGCCGTTGAGGGCCGGGTGCCCGCGGGTCGGCATCTGATTGATTTTCTGCGGCTTGATCTGGGTCTGACCGGGTCGCATGCCGGCTGTGAGCATGGGGTTTGCGGGGCCTGCACCATCACGGTCGACGGGCAGGCCGTGCGCGGCTGTCTGATGCTGGCGGCGCAGGCGGACGGGGCCGACGTCTGGACGCTGGAGGGGTTGACCGAGACGGGCGTGATCCGCGATCTGCAGGACGCGTTTGTGGCGCGCAACGCGCTGCAATGCGGATATTGCACGCCGGGGATGCTGGCCTCGATCAAGGAGTTGCTGGACATGGGCGGCGTGCCGGACCGGGCTGCGATCCGCGAGCATCTGTCTGGCAATTACTGCCGCTGCACGGGGTATGAGGCGATCATCGACGCGGTTGAATCGGTCGCGAAAGCCCGCGCGGGGGAGGCAGCATAATGACCATTTCCTTCGGCAATCCCGACCGCCCGAACAGCTATATCGGCAAGACCGTGCCGCGCCCCAATGCGCCGCGGCTGGTGCAGGGGCGTGGCAAATATGTGGATGATATCGTATTGCCGCGCATGGCCCATGTGGTGTTCGTGCGCAGCCCCCATGCCCATGCGGTGATCGGGGCCATCGACACGGCCGAGGCATCTGCGGTCAAGGGAGTGTTGCGCATCTTCACCGGCGCTGAGATCGCTGAGGTCTGCACCCCGTGGGTCGCGGTTCTGGCGCATCTGAAGGGTCTGAAATCGCCGCCGCAGCATGCGCTGGCAGTGGATCGGGCCTGTTGGGTCGGTGATCCGGTGGTGGCCGTGGTCGCCACGTCGCGGGCAGCGGCAGAGGAGGCCGCAGGTCTGGTCGAAGTGGATTATGACCCCCTGCCCGCCGTGACGGACATGATGAGCGCACTGGATGCAGAGACGCCTGTGCTGCATCCCGACATGGGCGACAACCTGGCCTTCCGCCGTTTGCACGAGGAAGGCGACGTGGAGGCGGCCTTTGCCCGCGCCCACAAGGTCGTGGAGGCGCGATTCAAGACTGCGCGCCACACAGGTGTGACGCTGGAACCGCGTTCGATCCTTGTGGATTGGAACCCCGCCGAGGGGCAGATGACCGCGTGG